>CAIRYE010000299.1 GCA_903882765.1 uncultured Anaerolineae bacterium | reverse complement strand
TTACCTCACACCTTGGGATTATCACGAAAACAAATCCGCAAGCGCAGCTTTGTACGAGGCATTTTGGTGGTCGTTGGTTGAATCAACTTTGGCGGATGAAAATATGCCGAAAGAGTATCAGCCTATTGGTGGTTCCCGTACATATGAGATCTTTCGGAATTTGATCCAACAACCCGATTCTGCTTGGTGGGACGATAAATCCACCACAGATAAAGTTGAAACGCGTGACGAAATATTTGCGAAAGCGCTTGAAAAAGCCGTAAATTGTGAAGTGTGTGTAAAGAAATTTGGCAAGGATATCTCCAAATGGGATTGGACTCAATTACACACGGCTACCTTCCGCAACGGAACTTTGGGCAAGTCCGGCATAAGTATCATTGAGAATATCTTCAACCGAGGGCCGATCCCGACAACAGGGGGAGAATCCATCGTAAACGCGACCGGTTGGGATATTTACGACTCCTTCGAGGTCAATTGGCTGCCATCCATGCGTATGATCGTGGATCTATCCGATCTGAGCAATTCGCAAACAGTTCATACAACTGGCCAGTCTGGACACGCATACCACCCGCATTATTTTGATATGAGTGGTTTATGGGCTGATTTAAAATACTACCCAATGTATTGGGTTGAAGAAACCATCCAGAGTACTGCTGAGGGTACTCTGATTTTGGAGCCATAAATGGGAAAACAAAAAAGTTCCGCCCTAAGTAATTGGATTTTAGCCAGTCGTCCGAGAACGCTCCCGGCAGCGATCGGGCCAGCGATCGTTGGCAACGCCTTAGCGTTTCATGATGGAAAATATGACCTTGGATTGGGAATTGCCTGTATCATCATTTCGGTGATGATGCAGGTGATCGCGAACTTGGCCAATGACCTTTTTGATTTTCAAAAGGGTAGCGATAACAAGGATCGGCTTGGACCAACAAGGGCAACAGCCTCTGGGCTGATCTCAGTCAAGAAGATGCGTATAGGTATCATTATTTTGATTGGAATTACAGCCCTTATTGGTGGGTATATCGCTCTTTCACGCGGAATTGTCGTGATCGGTTTAGGGGTACTCATATTCTTAGGCGCGCTTTTGTATTCTGGAGGGATCATTGCTTATGGTTATAGAGGGTTAGGGGACCTTTTTGTGTTTATATTTTTTGGGCTTGTTGCCACGATGGGTACATATTTCGCCATCACTGGAACGGTAAGCCTTATCGCTGGCATTTTTTCGCTCACTCAAGGATTTTTAATTACCAATATTCTGGTTGTAAATAATGTGCGGGATCGCTTCACTGATGAACAGAGCGGAAAAAGAACACTAGCGGTAATGTTTGGCAGAAACGTGATGAACACCGAATTTGTTGTGAATTTGCTCATCCCATTTGGGCTCATCATATTTGTTGTATTGCGTGGATTATTCGGATACGGAATTTTTACTGTACTATTTTCTCTCCCACTGGCGCGGACCCTTTATCTTGATTTCCTCGCGAAAGATGGCAAAGACCTCAACGCCGTTCTCGGAGCGACAGCTAACTTTTCCTTAGTGTTTTCTATTTTGCTATGCCTTGGTATTTTGGTTGGCAAATAAGTTATTTTCGATTTACTAAAATAATCCCAACTACCGTAAAAATACCGCCTAGAATTGTGGCGGTATTTATGGTTTCATTCAACATTACAACGGCTAACGCCATTGTGATGATTGGTTCAATATAAATGAAAACAGATAATTGCGATACAGGAATTTCCTTGAGAGCGTCGTACCAAGTGATATAGGCAACTCCTGACCCAAATATTCCTAAGACCAAAAGACTTAGAACAGATGGAGCCGCCCACGGAATATTAAAGTTGAATGATTCCCCGGCTGCATAAAACCAAATCCCCGACATAAGCCATCCGAAAAACATCACATAGAACATCATCAAAGCAGGCGGGAATTTTCTAAGACCGGATCTCGAAAGAATTGAAAAGACAGCCCAATTTAAAGCGCTGATCATGATCAATTTGTCGCCATATGTTCCAAAAGACCCACTAATGATCGAAAACAAATCCCCTTTACTAACCACTAACAAAACCCCAATGGCTGATAGGAATGTGCCTATTACGCTGAGTATCGTTGATTTTTCTTTTAGGAAGAGCACACCAAGGATCATCGTAAAGATCGGTATTGTTGCTACGATCCAAGCTGTAACGGTCGCTTGAGCGGTTTGGAGACCAGTAGCTTGCAGCCATTGGTGAAATGTGACACCGATAAAGCCTGTAAGCGCTAGATACCAAACTTCATTTGGTTTCGGTAATCTAAATTCCCCTCGAACGAAAACAGTAAGACCAAGGATCAAAACACCAATGCCAAATCGAACGAATACGATCTGTACCGGAGAAAAATCGATCAGGGCAATTTTCGTGAAAACAAACCCCGCCCCCCAAATGACAACCGCTATGAAGGCTTCAAGATAGATTAGAACACGAACAGGTTTTGCGTCAGTACTATTCATCCAATAATTTTGTCCATTGGTCGATCAAGCTCTCTAAAATATGAGTATTTTTCTCATATTCATTCCCAAGGGTAATGATTTCATCCCGCCCGATCCTTTCCCCGTTAAGCTCATTCATAATTTGACTCTGACGTTCTTCAAGTGATTTGATCTTCAATTCAACCTCAGCTATATCTTTTGCTTTTTTCCGTTCTAGGTTATTCGATTTCTTTTTTTCATTCGTTTTGATTTGAGGATTGTCTTTTGCGATCCCATTTGCGGGTTCACTGATGTCCGGATCTTTTTTGCTTTCCTCGTTTTTAATGTACTCGGTATAGGTTCCCTTGAAAACTGTTAGCTCTTTTTGTTCTGGCTTGATCTCCCAAATTTGAGTGGCAAGCGCGTCGATGAGATAACGGTCGTGCGAGACCAATATGATCGTTCCTTGATAGGCTTCAAGGACTTGTTCAAGGATCTCCTGCGAAGGAATATCGAGGTGGTTGGATGGTTCATCGAGGAGCAGCAGGTTGGTCTTATTCAATGAAAGTTTTGCTAAAGCCAAACGGCCTCTTTCTCCACCGGAGAGAACGCTCACTTTTTTGTAAGCATCATCGCCGCTAAAGAGAAAACGCCCAAGGTATTGTCGTGCCGCATTATCCATTAGGTCTTTACTAACCGTTTGGACCTCTTGAATGAGGTTGTTGTTCGGGTTTAGACCTTCGTGCGCCTGAGCAAAATATCCCACGTCAAGGCTTGCTCCAAGGATAACCTCGCCAGAAATCGGTTCTTTTTCGTTCAAGATCGTTTTTAAGAAGGTAGATTTCCCTGAACCATTCGGGCCAATTAATGCGGCGCATTCCTTGCGAAGAAGTTCCAGTTTTTCTAAGTGAAACAACGGCTTATTATCCCAACCGATCGCTAGGTCTTTTCCGCGCATCACAATTTCGCCAGAGCGTTTTTCGGCTTTTAGGTTGAGATGAATAATGGGGGGCTGATCTTTTGGAGAGCGAAGACCATTGATTCGTCGTTCCGCTTCATCCACACTAAATGGGCTTGTGGTTGTCTCCACATCGAGGTGAGACCACTGGGTGTTCAATAAAGCATCTAAGCCAACTTGTTCGATCGCTTGGATAGTTCGGGTTAATTTCTTTAATTTTCCTTTAGCCTGCAAGGTATTTTGGCCGGAAATGTTTTTCTTGATGTAATCGAGTTCTTTGTAAAGTTTTTCTTTTTCTTTATCAAAGATCTCTTTCCTTCTCTCCCACCTTTGCTGACGTTGAACTAGGTAATGGCTGTAATTCCCGGTATATTGTTCAACACCACCGCTCGCAATTTCGATAATAGCGTTCACCGTCTTATCCAAAAAATAACGATCGTGAGAAATGATGACCGCCGAACCTTCCCAACTGCCTAGGTAGCCTTCGAGCCAGGTCACGGCTTCGATATCAAGGTGGTTGGTTGGTTCATCCAAGAGAAGAATATCGGGATTGGATAATAACAATTTTGCTAGGTAAGCCCTTGTTTTTTGACCGCCGGAAAGTTGATTCAGTTTTGTCTCAAGATCCTTTTTCTCGAATCCTAGACCAAACAAGACTCTGCTGATATCATTCTGAAAATGATATCCACCTAGTTCTTCAAAGTCATGCTGCATTTGCCCCAATTTCATCAATTTGGCTTCATCGGCGTTTTGACCGTTAAAGGATTCCTGAAACTTAAGGAGTTCTTCCCCTTTTATGATCAAATCTGAAAAAACTTCTTCGCAAAATAGGTAAAGAGATTTGTCAAAGGTAATATCAGCTTCTTGGGGAAGATACCCAATAGCGATGTTCTTGCTAAAGTGGATAACACCTGAGGAAGGTTCGTCGAGGCGGGCAAGAATTTTTAGTAAGGATGATTTGCCGATACCGTTGGGGCCAACAATACCAATACGATCTCTCCTCTCAATTCCAAAAGAAAGATTTTTAAAAAGATCGTTTACCCCAAAAGATTTGGAGAGATGATTAACGGTTACTAAAGACATGATGGTTTAAACCAAGTTTATGAATTAAAAGGTCCTTCAGATGATTTGGTATCGGGAATATGAACCGGTTGATCCTTCCCTAATTCCAATGAGCGCTGGTAGGCAGCCCACACGGCACGTGATATCGCGGTACGAAATCCGGCTTTTTCCAGATAATACAAAGCTTCAGCGGATGTTCCGCCTGGCGAAGTTACTTGGTTTCTGAGCGCGGAAACATGGACATTGTTTTGTTTGTAATAATCTACTGAGCCAGTGATAGTTTGGAGCACTAATTGTTCCGAGATCCTACGGGGCAGCCCCATATGAACTCCGGCGTCGATCAAGGATTCCATGAACATAAATACGTAGGCTGGGCCGGTTCCCGATAGGGCGGTTGCCATATCCAGGTAATGTTCATCCTCAACATGGATCTCCTGCCCAAGCGCGCTCAGGATCTTCTGAGTAATTTCTTTTTGGCTATCTGTTACGTTTGAGGTGTTGGTCCAAACGGTAATACCTTCCCCGATCTGGGAAGGGGTGTTGGGCATGGTGCGAACTACCGAGTTATGGCTTAGTCCATGGCTTAATTTCTTTAAGGTAGCGCCTGCGATGATGGAGATCACCAACGCGTCTTTGGGGAGTGCGGAGCGCAGGTCCGCCATTACAGCGTTGAGTCGTTGCGGCTTAACCGAAAGAATGACAATATCAGCGCTTTCGACAGCGGCTTTGTTACTTGAAAAAGGGATAACGCCATATTTTTGGGCCAATAGATCGCAACGATCCTGATTTGGACCAGAGATGTGAATCGCCGATGGTTGCGATATGGAATTCTTGATCAAGCCGCCAAAGATCGCCTCAGCCATTGCGCCTGGGCCAATAAATGTAATTTTTTTATCGATCATCGAACTCTCCGTTTACTAAGGGGGTAGGTGAGGTATTACTGGAAAAAAGATAAGCAAGTTCTGATCTTGTCTTCCAAGGATAGGTCTTGATCCTTTGGCAAAGATTGGATCGCCCTTTGTGATTCCACCACCGAATATCCAAGGGTTGTTAGCGCGGCTAGCAGATCCGCGTCGTGTTCTGAAAAAGCCATGCCGGTGATCGAAAGATTCCCTTTGGCAACCTTATCTTTTAGATAAAGCTGAATTTTTTGGGCGGTCTTTTTGCCAACTCCCGGTACTTTGCTTAGCAGGTCTGGCTGGTCCGAATTGATGGCATGCTGGATCGAATCGATCGTCATCGTAGAAAGAATGGATAATGCCACTTTTGGGCCAATTCCATCAACCCCCAATAACATGGTAAAAAACTGCTTTTCTTCTGGTGTTTCAAAACCATATAACGACAATTCATTTTCTCGAACAACCAAATAGGTCGATAAGGAAATGTGATCACCGAGATTTTTTGAATTTAACAATATTTTGGGGACGAAAACCTTAAAACCGACTCCACCCACCGAAACGGTGAGGGAAGAATCATCGATAAATAAAATTTCACCTGATAAGTTTGCGATCATAGCCTTGCGATCTGTGAATTGATATGTGTAATGGCGATCGCGAGGGCGTCGGCGGCATCATCAGGGGTAGGTTTTTTGGATAAGTTCAATAAAATCCTGGTCATTTCCTGCATCTGATTTTTGTCGGCAAAGCCATAACCGGTAATCGCCTGTTTTACTTCGTTGGGCGAGTATTCGCCTATCTCTATATTTGCTTGTTCAAAGGCGAGAAGGATAACCCCCCTTGCCTGTCCAACCGCTAAGGCGGTGGTGGTATTTTGTTGAAAATACAACTTTTCAACCGCTGCTGTTTGAGGGTTGTATTTTTTTAGTAAAGTTTGTAATTCTTGGTAAAGAACCAGCAATCGTTTGGAGGTGCTATCGTTCTTGCTCGTTTTAATAGCGCCGTATTCGAGGGCACGCATGTCGCCATTCGGTAACACTTCAATAAAACCAAAACCAATGGTTGCTGTACCTGGGTCAATTCCACAGACGATAGCCATAATAAAAAAATGGGTAGGTTTTGTGCCTACCCATCTCTGTCTTTACTCGTCACCTTCTAGGGCAGCCAGAACTTCGTCTGACAACATAAGATTATGATAAACACTTTGTACATCGTCCAGTTCTTCGATCGATTCTACAACTCTAAGAACCTGTAGCGTCTGTTCAACATTGAGTTCGAGTTCCTGTTTTGGGATCAGTCGTAAACCGCCTTCATCAGGGGTAACTTTGGCGGCGGCAAGTGCGTCACCAATGGTCTTGAAGGCATCAACAGGTCCGAGGATCTCGAGGTTATCACCATCTTCTTGCACATCATCCGCGCCGGCTTCGATGGCTAATTCAAAGGCTTTATCAAAGGACAGTTTGGCAACAGGGAAAGTGAAGTAAGATTTCCGTTCGAATTGCCAGCCGACAGCACCGGGTTCAGCCATAGAGCCATTGTTTTTACTAAACGCGTGACGCATATCAGCAACGGTTCGGTTTCGATTATCCGTTACACATTCCACCATAATGGCGGATCCGTGTGGGCCATAGCCCTCGAG
>CAIRYE010000298.1 GCA_903882765.1 uncultured Anaerolineae bacterium | reverse complement strand
GCATTACCATTTTTAGTTGACCTAATGCGACATTTGACGGTTCCTACGGCGATCGATTGTATGGCGATCTCTTCTTACGGCGTCGGCGCCCGAGAATCTACCGGCCAGGTGCGAATGACGCTGGATCTTCAAACCAATATTTCTGAGCTAGATGTCATATTAGTGGAAGATATCGTGGATAGCGGCAGAACCATAGGGCAAGTGATGGATCTCCTCAAAACGAGAAAGCCGAAATCGTTGAAGGTATGTACCTTGCTTGATAAAGCTTCCCGGCGCGAGGTTCAGATCCCGATTGATTATCGCGGATTTTTGATCGAAAACAAATTTGTATTTGGTTATGGATTGGATATCGACGAGTATTATCGAAATCTTCCCTTTATTGGGGTGGTTGATCTGAACAAATACAAACCTGGTTTATAGGAATTCAAATGCAAGATTATCGCGATTTTATTGATGAAGTATTGGTCTCTGAAGAGCAAATACGAGTGCGCGTAGCCGAACTTGGTAAACAGATATCAGCTGATTATGCCGGCGAAGATCTGCTGGTGGTTTGTTTGTTGCGGGGCGGGCTAACGTTTGCCGCTGATCTCACACGTCAACTAAGCATCATCCATGAATTAGATTGCATGTCCCTTTCTTCGTATGGAACAGGTAATTACGCAAGCAGCGGTAATGTTCGAGTAAACCTTGATCTGATCACAAATATTGAAGGAAGACACGTTTTATTGGTGGAGGATATCGCTGATAGCGGCAGAACCCTTTCTCATGTGCTAACGCTTCTCTCCACTCGCGAGCCGAAAAGCCTGCGCTCTTGTGTGTTGTTGGACAAGAAAATGAGACGCGAAGTGCCTATGGTGGCGGATTATGTTGGGTTCGATATCCCCGACAAATATGTCTTTGGATATGGCATTGATATCGACGAACGTTATCGACACCTATCTTTTATTGGCGGGGCGGATCTGGACAAGTACATCAAACCGGAGTAAGAAAAACCATTGCGTTTATAGTACCCTGATGGCGATCGTCTTTTTGGTTAATCGAAAAAACTTATTCAAACGCTAAGACCTCAATTGTTAACGGCCAAGAAGGAACACCCGGTATTTATTTTTCTTCTTTCCTGAAAATGATACAGAATTCAACCCCCCTACGAAAAAATGTGAAGTAAATGGATGCCTTAAACGATAGCGTCATTACAAAGATCAAAGAAGAATTAAAACCTGGCGAAGAAATTTATTTGGTGGGTGGTTCTGTTCGGGATACTTTTCTCGGAAAACAACTCACCGATTTTGATTTTGCCTGCCCCAATGGGATCCAATTCGGCAGGCGGATCGCGAACAAGTACAATTTTGGCTTTTACATCCTGGATAAGGATTATGACGCTTGCCGCGTCATTCGAACAACTGACGAGGGGCTCAAGATCCATTATGATTTCAATGGATACCGCAAGGACACTCTGACCAATGATCTTTTTGATCGTGATTTTACGATCAACTCGATCGCGATCGACTTGGTGACGGATAAGTTGGTAGACCCAACCGGCGGGCTAAAAGATATTCGCGAAAAGATCCTTAGGCTAAGCTCGGCGAGTTCGCTTGAATCTGATCCAGTGAGAATTTTGCGAGCCATTCGGTTCGCCACTTCTTTCGGGTTTTGGATGGATAAAGGGGTCATTGAAGCGATCCATGCATGCAAGCATAAACTTAACGAAGTATCCGCGGAAAGGATACGGGATGAGGTATTTAAGATCTTCGATGGACCAAAACCTCATACCGCGTTAGCCCTCTTCGATTCATTCGGGTTGATACCACTGGTATTTCCTGACTTGGTCGATTTGAAGGCAGTCGAACAATCTGCGCCGCATACCAACGATGTATGGACGCATACCCTTAATGTAGTCAAGCATACTCAGGAAATTGTGAGCCTGAGCGCTGACACTTACGTTGAGGAACGCGCGAACGCCGATCTTTTTAGCGGCTTGCTCGTTTTGAAATTAGGCAGGTTTCGCGAGCATCTAAGAAAACATTTTCTTGAGGGGCGATCTGAAGGCCGGAGTAAGAAAGCGAACTTGCTTTTTGCTGCTTTGTATCATGATGTGAACAAACCGGAAGCGAAAACGATTGAGGAAACCGGCCGAATTCGGTTTATTGGACATGATGTTCTCAGCGCTATTACGGTGAAGGAGCAAGGCGAAGCCTTTCGGCTCAGCACGGTTGAGGTGGAGGCGGTTGCTAAGATCGTGAAAAATCATATGCGAATTCACTCCATGGTGAGCCGGAGAGGTGCTGGAATGGAGCTTACCCCCAAAGCGATCTATCGGTTTTTCAAAAATTGCGGAGAAGAAGGAGTTGATCTGGTTCTGCTAAGCTTGGCGGATACCCGGGCAACCTTTGAACACACCTTAAAACAAGAGACCTGGCGGAATGCTTTGGATGTTAGCGCAGAGCTATTGGAAGCCTGGTTTGAGAAAAAAGAACAATTGGTCTCTCCAGCCGCTATCATCAACGGTAATGACCTGATGACAATGTTAACTATTTCGCCCGGCCCTATCATCGGTGAAATATTGGAAAAAATACGTGAAAACCAAGTGTCTGGAACGCTATCTACAAAAGATGAGGCTTTGGCCTTTGCTGAATTTTACATTCAACAAAAATCGAACAGCGGATCGGAGAATTCAAAATGAGCGTTGTTACCATAAATGGTTACCAGGTCAATTACGAGGTTACAGGAGATGGCCCTCCGCTTCTGTTGATCCATGGTTTTCCGTTGGATCACAGCATTTGGACGAAAACCGCCGCCTTGCTTAGGGATGATTTCCAGATGATCATGCCGGATCTGCCTGGCTTCGGATCATCAGTGGTTCTTCCGGAAGATGGATCCATGACTGGGTATTGTAAGCAATTATTAGGTTTGATGGATGTGTTGAAAATTGAGAAGGCATTTCTTGCCGGACACTCGATGGGCGGTTATATCGCGCTTCAGTTTTTAGCGCTTTATCCCGAAAGGGTTGCGGGATTGGCTTTGGTTGGCTCACAAGTGTATGCTGACGCGGACGAGAATAGGGCAAAAAGGCAGGTTCAGATCGAGGACCTAAAAAAGAACGGGATATCCGCGGTGTTAGGGATGGCCGAACGATTAACCGCGAATCAGTTCGCTTCAACGGAGTTGCGGGCGTTGATCCACCAGCAATCCGCCGAGGGAGCAATATTTGCCTTGCAAGCGATGTCTGGCCGGGCCGATCAATTGGAATTGGTGCGCAGAACAGATAAGACGGTTCTGATCCTCCACGGGGATGCCGATGACTTGGTACCATTATCGAAGGCTCAATCCGTCAAGCAGTCAGCCCCAGGGGTTGAATTAGTGATCCTCGAAGGCGTTGGCCACTCCCCGATGATCGAAGACCCAAGCGGTTTGGCAAATGGGTTACTTAAATTAAAATAAAAACAGAGAAGATCATTTCTTCTCTGTTTTAGCATTTTTATTATAAAAAAACCTTTATGGGTATATCTCACTGAGGACAGGGGCGTATACACAGCGGCAGCCATGTTGATGAGAGCAACCCTTGTGGGGGAGTTGGGGTACAGCGTCTTTCGCAAAAGTTCCACGAGCTTCGTAACAAACAGGGCAGGAATCATTCGCGACATTGACCCGCACAGCCGATACTCTTGGGTTATCGATGAATTTTTTTAGTGTTACAGCGCTAACGGAGTTAACGCTTAGTTTTGCGCTGCATTGCGGGCAATTTACTGCCGAATCATTGGTACTTGAATTACAAAGTGAACAGGTCTGCACGGCCTTACCTCCAGAATAATTTCCTGAATTATACACCTATCAAAAGGCGGAACCACCATGGCTGATAATTAAAATAAGGGAAAACCCCTAAATTGTAAAAAACGACCTATAAGTAAATCAAATAACATCGCCTTTATGGTAAACTTCATTGGTTATTAATTTATCGCTATTTTAAAAAACGTTTGGAGGTTTTTTATGTCAACAAAATGGGTTTACCTCTTCGAAGAAGTCGGAGAGGCTGAAAAGTACGCTAAATCTTGGGAAGGTGTTCGCTCCTTACTTGGTGGTAAGGGCGCTGGCCTCGCAGATATGACTCGTGCTGGTGTTCCGGTTCCTCCGGGATTTACCGTTACTACTGAAGCTTGTAACGCTTACCGCAAGGCTGGTTCTTTCCCCGAAGGTATGTGGGCGGAAGAATTAAACGCGATGAAGCAAGTTGAAAAGGCTACTGGCAAGAAGTTTGGTGATGAAGCCAATCCTTTGCTGGTTTCCTGCCGTTCTGGCGCGAAGTTCTCGATGCCAGGCATGATGAACACCATTCTCAACATTGGTCTCACCGATAAATCAGCCGAAGGCATGATCAAACTCACTGGCAATCCCCGCTTTGTATATGATTCCTACCGCCGTTTGGTTGAAATGTTCGGTACTGTCGTTATGGATATCGACGATGAAGCGTTCGAACATCCTTTGGCTGATTTTAAGGCCAAAAAAGGTTACAAACTCGATGTTGAAATGACCGCCGATGACTGGAAAGAAATTGTTTCCATTTATAAAGAAGTCTTCAAGAAAAAGACCGGCAAGGATTTCCCTCAAGACGCAAACGAACAGCTCAGCGCTTCTACCGAAGCTGTCTTCAAGAGCTGGAACGGTAAAAAAGCCGTAGATTATCGACGCGCCACCAAGATCTCCGATGATCTCGGTACCGCTGTGAATATCGTAACGATGGTTTTCGGTAATATGGGCGATGATTCTGGTACTGGCGTAGCGTTCACCCGCAACCCCTCTACCGGTGATAAGAAAATGATGGGCGAGTATCTGTTGAACGCTCAGGGCGAAGATGTGGTTGCTGGTATTCGTAATACCGCCCAGATCGAAGACCTCGTGAAAGACATGCCCGAAGTGTATCAAGAGTTTATGAACATCACCGCCAAACTTGAAAAACATTATCAGGATATGCAGGATGTTGAGTTCACTATCGAAAAAGGCAAGCTTTGGATGCTTCAGACCCGTAATGGCAAACGAACCGCCAAGGCCATTGTCAAGATCGCCGCGGATATGGCCAATGAAGGTCTTATCTCCCGTGAAGATGCTGTTCTTCGTGTGACCCCTGATGATGTTGATTCCTTGCTTCACCCACAATTTGATGGCTCCGCCAAGAAGGAAGCAGAAAAGGCCGGCAAATTCTTTGCTAAGGGCGTAAATGCTTCACCTGGTGCCGCTGTTGGTCAAGCTTATTTCGATGCTGATACCGCTGAAAAGATGGCAAAAGAAGAAAAACAAGACACCATCATGGTGAGACCTTTCACCAAGCCTGATGATGTTCACGGTATGATCGCCTCGAAGGGTGTTCTCACCGCTGAAGGCGGCGCTACCTCTCATGCAGCTGTCGTTGCCCGCCAATTTGGTATTCCATGTGTGGTTGGCGCGAATATGATCAAGATCGACCTTGAAAAACGAACCATGACCGTTGGTGATCTTGTCGTCAAAGAAGGCGATTGGATCTCCGTTGACGGCACGACCGGTCAGGTCTTTGTTGGAAAAATCGCGACGACCTCGCCCTCCCTCGATGAACAGTACGAACTTCTTCAACTGCTCACTTGGGCTGATGAGATCTCTGCCCGCGATGGCATTCGTACCCTGCCCGATGGCCGCAAGAGCTGTGGTCTACAAGTTTGGACCAACGCTGACTATCCCAAGGATGCCCAGCGCGCTCGTTCTTATGGCGCTCAAGGTATTGGCCTTTGCCGTACCGAGCATATGTTCTTTGAACCAGAAAGACTCCCTATCGTTCAGAAGATGATCTTGGCCGATAGCAGCGAAGAACGAACCAAACAACTTGATCTGCTTCTGCCCAGCCAACGAAAAGACTTTGACGGCTTGTTCGAAGCTATGAACGGTCTTCCCGTTATCATCCGCTTGATCGATCCTCCACTGCATGAATTTATGCCTGACGAAGAAAAATTACTTGAAGAAGTGATCGAAATGCGAGTAAAGGGCGAGACCAAGGGTCTTGCTGAGAAGGAAACCCTGCTCAACTCGATCAAAGCCTTGCATGAATCCAACCCAATGATGGGTCTCCGTGGTGTTCGTTTGTCCATCACCATGCCTGAGATCGTTGAAATGCAGGTTCGTGCCATCTTTGAAGCCGCCGCCGATTGCGCCCTCCGTGGTATCGTTGTGAAACCCGAAGTCATGATCCCGCTTACCGGTACCGTGAAAGAATTGGAATGGATCCAACCAAGACTGGTTCGCATCGCCGCAACCGTATTGGCCGAGAAAAAAGTTGCCAAACTTGATTACAAGTTCGGTACTATGATCGAAATTCCTCGCGCAGCTGTAACCGCGAGTGAGATCGCCAAGTATGCCGAATTCTTCTCCTTCGGTACAAATGACCTTACCCAAATGACCTTTGGTTACTCCCGCGATGACGCCGAACGCAACTTCCTCGTCACCTATGTGGAACAAGGTATCCTCCCCAAGAACCCCTTCCAAACCCTCGACCGTGAAGGTGTAGGCCGGCTCATGCAGATCGCCATCAATGATGGCCGCAACACCCGCCCCGACCTTGAGGTTGGTATTTGTGGTGAACACGGTGGGGATCCTGAATCCATTGAATGGTGTCATATCATCGGTAACAACTATGTTTCCTGCTCACCTTTCCGTGTGCCGGTGGCAAGGTTGGCCGCGGCTCATGTTGCCCTCAAGTTCAGTGGCAAATCGATCGCCGAAGACAAGTAAAGCAAACAAAAAACACAAAACAGACGATCGAAAGGTCGTCTGTTTTTATGCATATTGGTCAATATAGAGGTATAGGTATGGAATTATTTGAAGCGATCCACTCACGAAAAAGTGTTGGGGCAGTAAAGGCAAGCCCAATTTCCAGAGAAACGATCGAAAAATTATTAGCGGCTGGAAGCGCGGCACCTAATCATTTCAAGCTGCGCCCGTGGGTTTTTACGGTTCTGCAAGGCGAAGAATTGGTAAAATTTGGTGAGGCGCATGTTCAATCGTTGTTGAAAAAGAACCCCGCTGCGACCCCTGAATTGATCGAAATTGAACGCAAAAAGGGTGTTCGTACTCCTTTGGTCATCTCGGTCGCGTCTCAAAAGCCTGTGGAGCCAAAGGAAAAAGATGTAGAAAACATATCGGCCGCCGCAGCAGCCTGCCAAAATATTCTATTGGCGGCGCACGCTATGGGTTTAGCGGTTGTTTGGCG
>CAIRYE010000297.1 GCA_903882765.1 uncultured Anaerolineae bacterium | reverse complement strand
CTTCACCGCCAAGCATCTACGCCCACAAAAAGCCCCAAAAAAGGCGAAGCCTTCCGTAGGGTTTCGGCACGACGAAACCTGTTGGCGCCAGCCAACCCGCCCTTCCACCCCGCGGCTTTGCGCCGTGGCGTGAAATTAATTTCGGAATGGAAAAAACAAATCGCCGATCGTCAGCAATCGCCCTTTACCCTCCATAACCAACCGAACTCTCCAACAAAGAAGGACTGAGCCGAAACAACTCAGTCCTTCATCTTCATAAACACCCAGCGAAAACCGGGCTGCTTAATTATACCTAACCGAATAAACCACAGACCACACGCTCTCATTCCCGCCAGCATCAATAGCCTTTACCCGCCAATAATAGGTATTCCCTCTCACCAAAACGCCAAGAATATCATTGAAATTTAACCCAAGGACTGCATCGTTCGTTAAGGTAGGGCTGCTAAAATCCGAGTCGTTATCGATCTCGATCTTATACTTCGACGCTCCTGTAACCGCCTTCCAACTTAAAAGAAATGGAGCAGGATAAGTGATCGTCTTTCCATTCTTCGGCGAACTCAATGTTGGGGCTTTAGGAGCCTTAAAAGTCACAGTCCGCGTCCCGCTCCAAGCGCCAAAAATATAGTTCTGGTCATACACCCGCACATGCCAATACCACAGCCCCGCCGAAAATGGGTTGATCTCTATAGGTGTTACGTCCGAAACATTCTCGGTAAGATTCGCGCTATCAAAGGTTGGAACAGTATCCAACTCCAGTTGGTAAACACGAGCCCCAGATACCGCCGGAAATACGACCTTCATTATCCCAACCACGCTCGCCCCATTCGCCGGGCTGCTAATGGTCACGGGTCCAGCTTCAACCGTATTCACCGTCCTTACCGCACTCCAATCCGAAAAATGGCCCGCGTCGTCTTCCACCCGCACTCGCCAGTACGTAGCGCCTAAATACATCTGCACCCCGGTGAGTGATGTTCCTGCTTGTACGCTAATAGTTGGATCATCATCCATAGTAATAGCGCGATCAAACTGCACATCATAATATTTCGCTCCAGGTACAGCACTCCATGAAAAATTCGGATACCCCACCACATTCGCGTTATTCGCCGGAGTAATTAAAGTTGGTGCCGCCGGCTCAACAATAGTAACTGTAAAAACGCTGCTCCAAGGCCCTATGTTTCCAAACAAGTCCCGCGCCTGCACTCTCCAATAATACGTCCCCAGATCCGTCAAGGGTGGCTTAACACTCGCCTCGGTCAGGTCGATTTGATCGACCAATAACGGAACAGAAAAGGAGTTCTCGGTATCGACCTGAAAATTGTATCTCTTCGCGCCTAAGGGCACGTTCCAGCTAAAAACAGTCCCAACCGGTACCAAGCCATTATTTGCCGGTGAGGGTTTGGTAGGGGCAGCCGGCGGAACGATCGTGAAAGACCAGGTCGGTCCCCAAGAGCTGTACGTCACACCATCCGTCGATAATGTCCTCAAACGCCAATAATGCGTACCTGCCGCCAAAAAATCAATCGTGATGCTAGTACTTGAAATACCATCATTCCCTTCCATAGAAGAAAAATCGATATTGTTATCGATCTGATACATATACAACAAAGTGCCTTTTACACTTTTCCACTTCAAAGTCACCGCGCCTGGTACCGTGCTACCATTCTTCGGAGCGCTCATGGTAGGTGGTTTAATGCCGCTGGTACCTAAGCCCCCAGAAAAGCCCGGCCTTTCAGCCATCGCCATAACCGGAAAAGCACTTGCAGCGATGAGAAAGAAAGAAACGACAAAGGAAAACAAGCTATGCTTTTTCATACGGCCAACTTTCTTTTGAAATTGAAAAGGATAAAATTACATTGTTCCATTATAAGGTTTACCGTTTACAAACGCAACCAATACATAAGTACTACTAATACAAACCGTACCAAATAAACCCAACCAGTACAGCCACCCGCCCTACTTACCCCACTCTCCCAACCTAGCTAGCTCCATCCCAACCTAGCTAGCTCCATCGTGACCTAGGTGGCCCCATCGTGACCTAGGTGGCCCCATCGCGACCTAGCTAGCTCCATCCTGACCGACCGCCCGCACCGTAGGGCCCAAAGATCTCCACCACCCTCCAATCCCCCGCGAGCCGAAGCCCCGCGTAGCTGCTTGTCGCTGACAAGCAGTTTGGCGCCAGCCAACCCGCCCTTCCACCCCCAAAACACCCCCGCGGCGTTGCGCCTTGGCGTGAGATTAATTTCGGAACGCTCTACTTCCGCCACTCACCCGATCACGCGCACGTTCCTGACCGAAGGTCTACAAACAAAACCACCCCCCAATCCCACCTCCCGAGGCGAAGCCTCGCGTAGCTGCTTGTCGCTGACAAGCGTTTTGGCGCAAGCCAAACCGCCCTTCACCCAGTAAGCTCCCACCACCCTCCGTTCGCGCCAGTGTCTCTCAACAAAATTTCTCCCCAAGATCATCTTATCTACGGTAAATGATCCCCCCGCCCTTAAACAAAAAAATGCCCAAGAAAATTCTTGAGCATTCTAAATTCCAAAAAAAACCTACCCCACCTTTTCCGCCAATTCGATATTCGATGGCTCAACCAGCTTCGTCCCATCCGGGAAAACAATCGTTGGCACGCTGCGGTTGCCATTATTCACCGATTTTACAAACTCAGCCCCATCCGCGACGGCATCGATATCAACATACACAAACGCCACTTTGTTCTCCTCCAGCCACCGCTTCGAGCGCCGGCAATCGGGGCACCAGCCGGTGCCATACATGGTGATCATTTCAGGGGTAAGTCGTGGTTCCGTCATGGTGTTACTCCTCACGCGAGATTAGATGCCAAAAAAACAGCGCCATTGTGCTATTATACTAAAACACCGTCGCAATTTCCTGCCCATTTTAATCAGCAATCCCCTTCCCGCCAACCAGCCCTACCTCTTACCCGCCATAAAGATCACCCGCAGCGTTCTCAGGTCATCATACATCACCACGCCGCCCAAATGCTCAAAGACCGGCTTCAAGCGCTCCGTCCCCAGCTCCCGATAAGCGTCTATCACCTTCCCCTTGGTAGCTTCATCCAACACGCAAGCCGCCAAAAGGTCTTCGCCAACGCGCAGCTCATAGCCGGCCTGCAAATATCGATACAAGTTTTCCAGCACGGTACCAACACCGCTATCGTGCCGTTCGGCCAGTTCCACCATACCATTGCCGGCGTTATACCCCTCGCCGATCAAGTAAAACTTCTTATACGATCCATCTTCGTTCTCAATGGCATTCAACCCCAAACTGCTTTGCGAGCTCGTTCCGCCAGCGTTCGCCGCGCCAGGCAAAACCGCTGGCACCGCATCAGACGTACCCACAAATGCCGCGGCGCGCGTCCGTGTCTGTTCCGCCAGCCCCTTCGTCTGGCAATACTCGCTGATGACCCGCAGGAAGGTTTCGCCATACTTCTCGGCCTTCACCTGCCCCACCCCGCTAATGCTCAATAGAGATCCGCGCGATTGGGGGAAGAAGGTAGCCATTTCAACCAAGGTCTTATCAGCGAAAATGGTAAAAGCCGGCACTTTAGCGGCATCCGCCAGTTCCTTGCGTTTAACTCGTAGCCGCTCGAACAAAGCCGCATCGTACCCCTCAGCCAAGAAATTCACCCCGGCGATCGTTTTTTCGTGCCCGGCCGCATCGCCGAACCGGTCCAACAAAGCATCTGTGCTGCCCACCGCCACCGTCCTGCGCCCCTCCAGCACGCCCAAGATCACCTCGCGATTCTTAAGCGCCGCCTTACCGGTCAGCGTAATGGCCAGCGCCTTATACTCACCAACCTCGTGCACAAAGCCCTTCACCTTCATCTGCCTTGCGATAATTTTCCATTGCGCCTCGCTAAACCCCGTGCCAATGCCAAACGTGCTCAGCTTGTCGTGGTTCCAGCGTGTGATTCGATCTGTCACCTTACCTAGCAGCACATCGATGATGTACCCGGTGGCAAACTGACCCTCGGTACGCG
>CAIRYE010000296.1 GCA_903882765.1 uncultured Anaerolineae bacterium | reverse complement strand
CGTAAGTTGTCGTTCCCGCAAGAACAGGCACATTTCGCAGGCTTGCTTGTATTTTCTCTTTATTTCCAATCCCATTTTGCAGGGTACCAAGCACAGAGGTTGGATGAAGGAATTCCTTTACCCATGGAGTAAGTTTTGCTAATACTGATTCCAATTGGTAGGTTTTGTTCAAGAAAAGAACGATGTCAAAAGGAGTTAGGCTTTGAGGATCGTTTGTAACCTGGGATATTGGATTACTACGAGACCAATTGTCAGAACCGATCAGGGTTATGCCCTTGGCTCGAATCGCATCAATAGCCGGGGTCCACGAACCAAACAACGCTACGGGGTAACCGGCAGCTGAAATGCGAGCTCCAAAAAGCGATGCCATTGCACCGGTGCCGATGATGAGCACACGTCTCATCTATTTTTGGGCTCTTCGGCGCGCAGCTTGCTGAGAACTTCCACATATTCGTCCTGCGCCATAAAAACACTTTCTTTCGCGGCTGGGAATACACCCTGTCGCACTTCGTTGATGTACTGGGAAATTCCAGAACCTAAAAACTCAAAGGCATTCACATATTGTTTGGAGAATTTTGGCTGGAATCGATCGAACATGCCGACGACATCGTGAACCACAAGGACCTGCCCATCGCATTCCATCCCCGCCCCGATCCCGATCGTTGGGATCTGCAAGGCTTCGCTGATCAGCTTCCCAATTTGCGATGGAATGGATTCAAGCACGATCGCAAAACATCCCGCCTCCTGCAGCATACGCGCATCTTCAATAATTCTGATAGCTGATTCAGAGGTCTTTCCTTGGGTCTTAAACCCGCCAAATTTATGAATAGATTGCGGGGTAAGACCGATGTGCCCCATAACAGGGATTCCGGCGTCTACGATAGCTTTTATGGTGGCAACTCTTTCCCTGCCCCCTTCAAGTTTCACAGCCCCCATTCCACCTTCCTGCATCAAACGTCCGGCGTTCCGAACGGCTTCTTCAATGGATACTTGAAAGGACATAAACGGCAAATCACCCACCAGGAGACAATTTTTAGAGCCACGGGCAACGGCTTTGCAATGGTGAAGCATATCATCCATGGTAACAGGCAAGGTATTTTCATACCCGAGCACAACCATGCCTAGTGAATCCCCCACCAAGATCACATCCAAACCCGAACGATCCAACAGGGATGCCATCGGATAATCGTATGCAGTTAGCATGGTTATTTTTTGACGCGCTTGCTTTTTTTGAATTAAACTCCTCGCGGTAATTTTTTCCCGAGGATCTTGCTGTATTTGTTTTGAATTTGTTGACATGGTACCCTCCAAAAGGTAGAGTCCGGCTTATTTAACTAGTTTACCCAAAAGGTATTAGATAAATATTAAAAAATTCATTAATATCACAACCTAATTGTATAATTTAATATACACATTC
Organism: uncultured Anaerolineae bacterium; assembly: GCA_903882765.1. Taxonomy (GTDB): domain Bacteria; phylum Chloroflexota; class Anaerolineae; order Anaerolineales; family Villigracilaceae; genus UBA5195. The sequence goes on along the minus strand of CAIRYE010000296.1, from coordinate 6,237 downwards.
GATTAGTGGAGGCTTATATGCGGAAAATGTTTGGTTTTTTGGTTGGCTTATTTGTTGGTGGTTTAGTAGGCGCTGCTATTGCGTTATTGTTCGCCCCTGAATCTGGTGACAGCTTTAGAGGTAAAGTTGAACAAAGGACCTCTGGTTTTTTTGGCGAAATTAGATCGGCTGTAGAAGAAAGACGAAAAGCGCTGGAAGATCAATTGGCTAGCATGCGCAGCCCTTACAATAACTAAAAAGTGAATACTAAAAATACTGGGCATGCCCAGTATTTTTATTTAATCGCGTCCATAAGTCTCTTCCCAATTTCCGCTGGGGAAGAGCGATGAAACACGATCTCCTTAGCATTGTGAAAAGCCATAAAGTCTCTGAACACTATAGCAATTTCGGCAAGATCTAGCTCTGATAAACTGATACCTGGCTCCAAATAGAAGCTTAGGATATTTAGAATACCTTGTTTGCGATCTAATTTAGGGTCAAACCTGCCGATGAGTTTCCCTTTGTGCAAAATGGGGAAGCAATAATACCCATAAATTCTTTTTGCCGCGGGCGTATAGGCTTCGAGTCTTTGTTTGAAACCCCAGAAGAGTTCATCCCTTCCCAAGGACCACCATAAATTATCAAATGGATTGAGAAAGGTAGTTCGAGTAGCTTTTAGCTGGCCATCTTCGGCTTTTTCAAGCAGATCGATATTTTCGGGATGGATCAACAGTGTTTCCGCGCCGGTGCTTGTGAGGCCAATTATCTCTTGTAAACTTCCATCCTTCAGTAATTGTTTCACGATCGGATGAACTTTGCCTCTTGGCATATGGGTATAATCGCCGGCTGTTTTGGGGGAACAAACGCCCAACCTCTTAACACCGTCAACGATCCAATGGCGGTTGCGCTCTTCTTCGGTTGGCTCTGTAACGTCCACATAGGTGGGGAGAAGTTTTTCGGTTAGATCATACACCTTGCGAAATTTATCACGGCGCGCGATCATAAGATCACCATAGGTCCACAAATGTTCCAACGCCATTTTCTCTGGACGCCAATCCCACCAAGTCGCGAATTTTGTTTTCTCGCCCTCTAACGAAGCGGTTGTGATCTCGCCCTGTTCACGGATCAATTGCAGTACGTCCGCCATCTTTTGCCGGTTTTTTTCTTCTTTACTCCAGTCGCTATACCAATGGTGGCCATTATCTCTGGCGGCTCGTTGGCGAACCATTTCGTAGCGATATTCACTGAGGGGGATGTAACAAGCGCAATGAAACCACCCTTCATACAGAGTGTGATCTGAGGAATCGCCGCAAAGCATATCAAATAGTGAGGTGTCGTAATTCCCTAACCTCGACCACAGTGTGAGGTATTGGGCGCGATGTACCATTTGTAAGGTATCAATTTGTACCGCGCCGAGCCGATTCACCATGTCATTCATTTCAGCCAAGGTAGGTTTTATGGTTTGACGTGGTTCATTTAGGCCTATGGTTTGTAATGCTACGGTTCTTAGAGCCTCATTCGAATAGGTTTTCACACTTCCAACTCAGAGAGTGGTTTTTCGATCAGGAAAGCTTTTCGAACCAAACGTAAAAATTCTTGCGGGTCTGTTTGAGTGATGATCTCGGTTCGAACCGCCCTCGGGAACCAATGTAACTTGAGGTACTGCATAGCATGTTTCCTGAATAGGATCATGCCTTTACGGTCGCCATAAAAATCCAAGTGCCGGCGAAGATGGTCGGTTAATAGATCGTACGCCATTGCATCTGTTACTTTATCGCGATCGGTCTTTGAGAAGATCCAAGGATTCCCAATCGCGGCACGGCCGATCATAACGGCATTACAGCCAGTATATTGTTTTAGTCTTTCGATATCAGCGACAACCTTTACATCGCCATTACCAATAACGGGGATCTTGACGGCAGCTCGAATTTCGGCGATGGTATCCCAATTTGCCTCACCAGAGTAGCCTTGTTCTTTGGTTCTGCCATGGATGGCAATCAAGGATCCGCCTTCTTCTTCGACGATCCGCGCGATCAGCTGATAAGAGCGGCAATTCTCCCACCCTATTCGTATCTTCCCGGTTACCGGAATTTGGATGGCTTTCGTTAGCTTCCTAAAGATCCTCGCGACCTTTAAAGGTTGCAACATCAAACCAACTCCCGCTCCGCCATGAACCACGCGGCGGGAAGGGCAACCCATATTGATGTCAATGATATCGGGCCTTTTATCCTGAACCATCATGGCGGCCTGTACGATCTCATCGGGATCATCACCATAGATCTGATACACCATTGGACGTTCAAACTCATCGAATTTGAGGCGCGGTGCCATTTGTTTGTAGGCCATTACAATATGCTGAGCCCGCACAAACTCGGTGTAGCTCATAGCGCTGCCCAACTTGCTGCAAATAGAGCGAAAAGGCCAATCTGAAAAACCATCCATGGGAGCGAGAATAGCATCTCCATAGACAGGAATATCACGCACAAAAAAAGTGGGGGTAGGTTCAGCCAAAGTGGCATTTGGTTGGGCTATCGCGTTCGGATTCAAATTGATCTTTTTCCTTGAAAAGCTATTTTAACCGATGGAGGTACTGATTGCGAAATTTAAGCAACTTCGGCTCAATCACATATTTACAATAAGGATTGCCGGGGTTGTTCTTGAAATATTCCTGATGATACTCTTCTGCCAAGTAAAACTCTGCCATAGGTTCTATTTCAGTGACAATTGGATCTCGCCACAATTTTAATTGAGTGATCTCATCGATCACTTTTTCAACGGTCTTATGTTGATCTTCGTCATGATAGTAGACCGCAGAGCGATAGGACGCGCCGACATCGTTGCCCTGCCGATCTTTGGTAGTTGGGTCGTGAACCGTAAAAAATATCCGCAATAGATCTTCGTAGGTGATCACATCAGGGTCATATTCAATTTGCACCGCTTCAGCGTGGCCGGTTGTATCCGAACAAACCGCCTTGTAAGTGGGGTTTTTTACAAAACCTCCGGTATAACCTGACGTCACTTTTAGTACGCCCTTCAATTGCTGAAAAATACCTTCAATACACCAAAAACAACCTCCAGCGAGCGTTGCTATTTCAGATTGACTCATTTTGTCTCCATACATGTTCGATAAAAAAAGCTGCTGAAGGTTCCAGCAGCTTTTTGGCTTTTATAATGTTTCCGGAACATCGTCCTGAACAGTGATCTTGGCAAGAACGATCTTGCCATCCTCGTCCAAGTCCACCTGAACAGTATCTCCGTCAGTAAAATTGCCTGACAATAATCCATCAGATAATTGGTCTTCAACGTTGAATTGGATGATCCTGCGAAGAGGACGGGCGCCCATATCTGGGTCAAAACCCTGCTCGCCAAGGGATTGTAATGCCGCGGGTGTTGCTACCAAAGCAATTTGGTGTTCTTTCACTCGCTGGGTCACTTTATCCAATTCCAGATTTACGATCTTATTGATATCTTCCTTCGATAATGATCTGAACACGATCACAGAATCAAGACGGTTGATAAACTCCGGTCGGAATGCTCGCTTGAGGGTATCCGTTAATTTCTTTCTCATTTCCTCATACGATAATCGATCTTCAGTGGCTTCGTCGCGCTTAAGGTCAAAACCGAGTGCGGCTTGCTTCTTGATCATATCCGCCCCGACATTGGATGTCATCACGATAATGGCATTTCGGAAATCTACTTTACGGCCTTTGGCATCCGAGAGGTGGCCTTCTTCCATGATCTGCAGCAACATATTGTGAACTTCAGGATGGGCTTTTTCGATCTCATCAAAAACAACGATCGAGTATGGGCGGCGGCGTAAAGCTTCGGTTAACTGACCTGCGTCTTCGTATCCTACATATCCTGGAGGAGCGCCTACTAATCGGGCGGCGTTATGCCGTTCCATAAATTCAGACATATCCAATTGCAGGGCGGCGTCTTCGCTGCCAAACATAAATTTCGCCAACGACTTTGTCAGCTCGGTTTTACCGACACCGGTTGGGCCGAGAAAGATGAAACTACCGATCGGTCTGCGGGGATCTTTCAAACCAGCCCTAGCACGTCGTACCGCTCGAGAGATGGATTCGATCGCCTCATCCTGACCAATGATGGAGTTCTTCAATTCGTCTTCCATGTGCAGTAATCGTTCCGATTCTTCCTGAGCGATCTGCATCAACGGAACACCGGTCCACATCGAAACTACTTCAGCAATATCCTCAGCGCTAACAACAGGGCTGGTAGCTCTATCCCATGCTGTTCGCATTCGTTCCAATTTATCTTCAATGCCTATTACTTTTTCTTGCAGGTTGTCAATTTCTTCGGTGTTTCCATCTTCCTGAGCAAGGGAACGGCTTTGTTTTAGCTCTTTAAGCTGAGTGAATAGCAATTTAGCTTCTTTAGCGCCAGCGGATTTATACATTCGTACGCGGGAAGAGGATTCATCGATCAGATCGATGGCTTTATCGGGCAGGAAGCGTTCCGTTACATACCTGGCTGAGAGATGAGTGGCTGCTTCCAGCGCTTCGTCGGAAATGGTCAGTTTATGGTGTTCTTCGTAAGCAGGACGGATACCACGAAGAATTTGGATAGTCTCCTCTTCCGATGGTTCGTCAACCTGCACGGGCTGAAAACGCCTTTCAAGCGCGGCGTCGCTCTCGATGTGTTTTCGATATTCATCCAAGGTTGTAGCGCCAATCACTTGCAGCTCGCCACGAGAAAGAGCTGGCTTGAGTATGTTGGCAGCATCAACAGAAGAGCCGGCGGCGCCAGCACCAACCAACATATGAACCTCATCAATGAAGAGGATCGAGCCAGTGGCTTTTAGTTCATCGATCACGCGTTTCAATCGTTCTTCAAATTGGCCTCTGTACATGGTGCCAGCTATGAGAGAGCCAACATCCAACTGCAGAACTCTTTTGTTCATCAGAGGGGCGGGTACATCCCCTTCAACAATTCGTTGCGCCAAGCCTTCGATGATGGCTGTTTTTCCAACACCAGGTTCACCTATGAGGGCAGGGTTATTTTTGGTGCGGCGGGCAAGGATTTGGATCACCCGCTCGATTTCCATTTGGCGGCCGATCACGGGGTCGAGCTTACCTTGTTCCGCTTTGGCGGTGAGGTCGGTAGCAAGCTGATCCACTAATGGTGTCTTAGCTTGTTTATCATCTTTTTTACCATCCGCTTTTCCTGCGGCACCAACTGGATCCGCGCTTGGCGGCTTGGTGCTGGATTCCTGCAGCATGGTTCGTGTTTGGCGACGAATCTCATCAGGGGTGATACCTAGCCTTCGAAGTATCTCAATGGCGGAGCCTTCGTGGCGCACTAATGCCAGCAATAAGTGCTCGGTTCCGATATAGTGATGTCCCAATCTACGGGCTTCATCCACAGCATATTCTAAAACCTGTTGGGTATCATTTGATAACTCAAGCTTGGCTTGAGGGGCGTCTTTTCCATCACCGATCGTTCGCAAAATAATTTCGCGGGTACGGTCCAGGTCGAGGTCTAATTCGCGTAGGACTCGGCCAGCGATACCGCCATCTTCCACTAATAAACCGATCAGTAAATGTTCGGTGCCAATGGAGGCATGATTCATTTTTTCAGCTTCAAGATACGCTAAGCTGAGAACTTTTCTAGCTCTCTGGGTAAATCGTTCCATACCAGCCATAATAGTAACATCTCCTACACCAGGTTGAATATCCCTAGTGGCAATTTTTATTAATTCGATTCTACCAAATAAGTGAAGGTGCCAACTGTAAGAAATTAGTTAGAATTACTCCAAATTAGATCGTTAGCCTCAGTTCCATCTTCTTTCGAATTCGAATTGCTATAGGAGCAGAGAGAAAAAGCTTGATTTTTTCTTGCTCAGGCTCATTTGAGTAATGGTCTTTGTACAGGTCGCCAATGGTGACCTGTGGCCCAGATGTTGGTTCATAGGTAAAAGAATCCCCTACAGCCAATTTTCCTTCCTTAATCACTCGACAATAAAAACCGGGCCGTTCCATTTTCACAAACGTCTTCACAAATTTCGAATCGCCCATCCGAGCCGCCAAGGTAGCGCACGGAATTCGTGGGGCTGAAACTTCCAGAATGACATCCTTGAAAATAAGACGATCTCCAATCACACCTGCCGCGCTTTCCAATCCACTAACTAGCAAGTTTTCGCCAAACGTACCTGGTGATAGCTTCAAATTCTCAAGCAATTCCCATTGATCATAATCAGGCTGGGTATAAACGTAAACCGCTTGGTCTGGCCCTCCGTGG
>CAIRYE010000295.1 GCA_903882765.1 uncultured Anaerolineae bacterium | reverse complement strand
TTGGTATTGCACCAAGCGAGCTTTTGCGGCGACGTAGGCCTTCATGGTGCCGTGCCTATCGAGGTGGTTTGGGGTGATGTTGAGCACCATGGCGATGTCGGTGGAGCGGGTCATCAATTCTGATTGGAAGCTGGAGATCTCCATAATTGCGAGGTCATCCGGTTCTATTTCATCGAGATAGTTGATGAGCGGGTCGCCGATGTTGCCGCCGACCCATACTCTGCGGTATTTCTTGCCTTCTTCGGCGAGCGCCATGCGGCTGAGCAGGGTGGTTGTGGTGGTTTTGCCGGCGGAGCCAGTGATGGCGATGGTTTTACAGGGAACCAGGTCCATAAAGACTTGGGTGTCGTTAGAGAGGGGGATGCTTTCGCGCAGGGCGTATTGCACCATTTCGTTATCTAAGGGAACGCCGCCCGAAACACAGACCATCGCTGGCCGTTGTTTTAGCAGGCTGGGGGAATGGGAACCTAAGAGCCACTCCACTTCGAGGGTTTTCAGGCTTTTTATCTCGGCGGCGAGCTCGTGTTCGGAGCGTTTGTCGTTGAGGATGACGGGGTATTGGTGGCGAGCAAGGTAACGGGCAAGAGCCATTCCTTGCCTTGCGGCGCCGATGACCAGGACGTGCCTACCAGAAGGTGCTTTTTGTTTTATTTTCATATTATGAGAGCGCCAATCCAACGCCGATAAAAGTGGCTAATAGGCTGATGAGCCAAAACCGCTGTACAACCTGAGTTTCGCTCCAGCCTAATAATTCGAAGTGCAGGTGGATAGGAGCCATTTTGAAGAAGCGCTGACCTTTGGTCATTTTGAAATAGGCCACCTGGATGATGACGCTGAGAGTTTCGCTGACCGGTATGATGGTTATGAGCGGCAGGATGGCCCATTGGCCGGACATGAGGGCTACCACCGCGATGGAGGCGCCGATGGAGAGGGAGCCGGCATCGCCCATAAACAGTTGGGCGGGGTGGACGTTGAACCATAAAAAGCCGAATAACGCGCCTACCATGGTAAAGCTGAATTGCGCCAGGAATAATTGTCCTTGATAGATGGCTATGATGCCGTATCCGGCGAAAATTGTGGCTGAAATGAGGCCGGCGAGGCCATCGAGGCCATCGGTAAGGTTGATGGCGTTGGAGTAGCCTACGATGATGAATGCCGCGATGGGGATGAACCACCAGCCGAAATCGACGAGGATTCCGATGCCCGGGATGTAGAGATCGGGAACGCGCAGGATGAATTTGAGCGCCCAGGCGATCGCCAAGGCGAAGACCCATTGGGCAACAAATTTGGTGCGGGCTTTCATTCCGTCGCCTTTGCGGGTGCCGTAAATGCCTTCCCAATCGTCGATGCCGCCTAATAGACCGAAGGCGACCAAGGTGAAGAGGGGAAGGTAAACGGAGCGGCCATTGATGTGTGAGCCGAGAATGGAACTGGCGTTGAGCAGAACGGTGATGAATAAGACCGGTAGGATGACCATGAGGCCGCCCATGGTGGGGGTACCCATTTTGACCAAGTGTTTGCCGGGCTCTTCACTGCGGATCTGCTTGCCTACTTTGAAGTGGCGCAGCGCCCGCAAAAATGGGTCGCCCCAAATGATGGTCATAATAAAACTGAGGCCAGCCATGCTGATGGCCATCGAAATGTTCATTGCTCTTTCTCCAATGCGGTAACAACCCGTTTCATGCCCATGCCGGCGGAGCCTTTGATCAGGATGACTTCGTTGCCCTTGATCAAGGAGCGGGTGTGTGCGAGCAGGGTGTCGATATTTTCAGTTTCGAAGACGTTTTCCGCTGCCATGCCGGCATCGCGGGCGGCTTGGGCGATGAGATGAGCTCGTTTGCCCATCGTCAACAACAGGGTGGCTACTTTGGCGGCTTTTACGCCTACCTTTTGGTGGCCTTCTGTTTCGTATTGGCCCAGCTCGAGCATATCGCCTAAAATGGCGATCCGCCTGCCGGGAAGCTCGCTTAGCAGATCCAGCGCGGCGACAGTAGAATCGGGGTTCGCGTTGTATGAATCATCTATTATAAGCGTTCCGTTGGCTAATTTTTTAGGAGAAAGGCGAATTGCCTCGTGTTTTTGTTGCAGGCCGGCAATGATCTGCGGCCAGGTAAGGCCTTCGACCAACGCTACGGCAGTGGCGCGCAGGATGGTTTGGACGGAGTGTTTGCCGGGCAAGGGAACTTGGACGGTGTGGGATTCGCCAGCGTAGCACAGGGTGCACTGTACACCATCTAAACCAAAACCTTTGATATCCTCCGCCCACAGGTCCGCCTGGGGGGTGGTGCCGTAGGTGAAAACGCGGGCACGGGTGCGGGCGCCCATTTTGTTGATGAAGGGGTCATCGAGATTGAGGATGGCAACGCCTTGGGGGGCGGCGGGGAGTTCTTCGGCAAGCTCGCCTTTGCCTTGGGCAATGATCTCGAGCGAGCCGGCGCGTTCAGCGTGGACTGTGCCGATGAGGGTGAAGACGCCGATGTGTGGTTGGGCGATATCGCACAGCAATTTGATCTCGCCGGGGACGTAGAAGCCCATTTCGAGCACCAATTCTTCGGTGTTCGGCTGTAATTTTAGCAAACT
>CAIRYE010000294.1 GCA_903882765.1 uncultured Anaerolineae bacterium | reverse complement strand
TGAAACAGCACTTGCAATTTCAATAAATAGCTCTTCTTAGTGTTCCCGGTAGGTTCCATCGAGACCGGCGTGCCTTCGTGTGAAACAGCCCTTGCACTTCCTTTGCCGTCTCCGCGCCTTTGCGTGAAACAGCACTTGCCCTTCCCATAAAAGCTCTTCTTTGTGTTCCCGGTAGGTTCCATCGAGACCGGCGTGTCTTCGTGTGAAACAGCCCTTGCACTTCCTTTGCCGTCTTAGCGCCTTTGCGTGAAACAGCCCTTGCGCTTCCTCTAAAACCCTACTCCCGCTCCAACCGAAAGAAGTGCTGCAAGCCCTCTCCCACCAAATTCCAAGTGATCCCAAACACGATCACCACCAGCGTCACCGGCAGGTACACCCACCAATAATCAAACATTCGTCCGCCCGGGCCGATCACCCAATCGCGGCCCATCGCCAGCAGCTCGCCCCAAGTGCTATTACCGCCCAGCCCCAAAAAAGTAATGGTAGCTTGCAAAATAACAATATTTCCCAGATCGCGTGATGCCATGATCAGCATCGAACCATAAGCATTCGGCAGCAAGTGCCTAAAGATCACCCGCAGCGGGCCAGCACCCAAGGCGCGGGTAGCCATAATAAAGTCATTCTCTTTGATCTCAAGGATGATGGTATTCATTAACCTCGCGTAAGGCATCCACGATAGCGCGATGAACGCGAACAAGATCGGATCCACCTTGGTAAAAAATTCGGTCAAAGCGTTTGTTCCTATCTGCTGAACCAACCCCAATTCCCACATTTGCCACGTAAATTCCTCCGTCAGCGCCGCGATCGATACCATCACCAGCTGTTGGATGAACACCACCCCTACTACCAGCGGGATGGTCAAAAACGCGTCCGTCATTCGCATCAGCAAGCTGTTCACGAACCCGCCGGCATATGCCGAGAGGATGCCGATCAGCATCCCAAAAAACGCCGCGAACACCACTACGGCCATACTAAATTTGATCGCGTCCGCCGTGCCCCAAACGATCGAATGAAAAATATCAAACTGCCTCGGCGCGGTGCCCAAAATGGCCTTTTCACCCGGCGCGTGCGGTTTAAAATCAGTAGATCGGCCGATCTGCTTAAAGCTTCCTGGGGTCTTTTTACCTTCCTCGGATATTTGCGGCGCGTAAGTTGCCACCAAAATAAAAGCGATCGCCAATAAAAAGCCCAGCCAGTGCTGCGGTTTGAGAACGTTTTTCTTTTTCATGATCGTATCACCTCATCGCGAATGCGTGGGTCCACCAACGCTATCAATAGGTCGATGATCAACATCAAGATTAGGATCAAGATCACGCTATAGATCATAAAACCCAGCGTGGCCGGCGCGTCAGCCCCCGCCCGCATCGCCTTCACGATCACCGAAGAGATACCGTTAATGGTGTAGATCATCTCAGTGATGAACAACCCCATCATAATGTTCGAAACCGAAAGCCCGATCGCCGTCAGCGATCGCCCCAACGTAGCGCGCATCACATGCACCCACAACAAAGCCCGCTCGCGTACCCCCCTGGCCCTGGCAGCCAAAATATAAACCTTTTTTTTCTCATCCAACGCAAAACTGCGCGTAAGCCGGCTCAGCGAAGCCACATGGTAGATCGATAACGTAGCCACCGGTAGCACCAAGTGCTTCAATGAATCCACAAAAATATCAAATCGCCCATTCAGCAGGCTGTCGATGGTGAGAAAACCAGTGAACTGGGTAAATTGATCCGAGTTGATCACCTGCGAAAACAGCGGGCTTATCCTTTCCGGCGCAAACCAGCCCAGCTTTATATAAAAAATAGCCAGCGCGAACATCGAAACAATGAAGATCGGCAGCGATGTGCCCAAAAAGGAGAACGTGTTGGAAAAGTTATCAAAAGCCTTACCCTGACTCCAAGCGCTGGCAAAGCCCGTAAACAAGCTGAGCGGAACAAACAACAACAGCGAATAAAACAGCAATTCCAAGGTCACCGGGGTGCGATGCAACAAAGCCGGCAGCACTTCCTCACCCATCGCCGGGCTGTATCCCCAATTTCCGGTGGCCAAAGATTTCATCCAATACCCATACTGGATCAAATAAGGTTGATCCAAATAGTTATTTTTAATAAGCGCCTGGATCGTACTTTCGCGGTAGCGGGCGTTGGTGCGCGCTAAAAACAGCGTCGCTCTGGCTTCGGGTGGGGTAAGCATCACCCCGGCATACATCACCATCGTTACAATAAGCAAGGTGACCGGGATGATGATGAGTCGGCGAATGAAGTACTGCACAAAAGGAGACATGGTAAGTTAGGCCCTTTTCTTCGAAAGGTAGTTGCTGATCTCGCTATCGTAAGCGGCGGTGCGTGTAAACCCTTTTAACGCCAAGCCTTTTCGGTACTCCAGCTCATTGCGGCCGCTTTCAATAGCACTGATAACTTCATTATAATCCGATGGATCGCATACCAACAACACCCGCTCATAATTCTTGGCGGCGGCGCGTATCAGCGTTACCCCGCCAATATCAATGTTCTCGATCACGTCCTCGTGGCTCATCCCCGTAGCCACGGTTTGCTCAAAGGGGTACAGGTTCACCACAGCCAGATCGATGTTATCCCAGCCAAGGCTCAGCAGCTGCTGATGATCCACCTCGTTGGCGCGTGCCAGCAAGCCGCCATGAATGGCCGGATGCAAGGTCTTCACCCGCCCACCCAAGATCTCCGGCGACCCGGTATACTCAGCCACCTCAATGCAAGGGATGCCCGCGGCCGCCAAGGCTTTGCTCGTACCGCCTGATGAGATCAACTGCCAGCCCAGCTTATGCAAAGCGCTGGCAAAGGGTACAAGCCCGGTCTTATCAAACACAGAAAGGATCGCTTTTGGCATCCAATATCTCCTATCGATCTAATGATGAAACAACCGAACGCCGCTAAAGAGCATCACCATGCCATACTCATCAAAAGCGGCGATCACATCCTCATCGCGGGTAGAACCTCCCGGCTGCAAAATGGTCCGCGCCCCGCTGCCGGCAGCTCGGTCTATACTATCGCGAAACGGAAAGAAGGCGTCGCTTCCCAAAGTAACCCCGGTCAGCGTCTTCAACCAATCACATCTCTCCGTCGCCGTTAACGGCGTCGGCATCTCGCTAAAAACATGCTTCCAGTTCGCCTTCTCAGCCTCGGTCACATCCGGCTGTAAAAATTGATCGATGGCGTTATCGCGGTCAGGCCGCTTTATGCCTTGCGCAAACTTGAGCCCCCTAACAACCGGGTGCTGCCGCAAAAACCACAGGTCTGCCTTGGTGCCGGCCAAGCGCACGCAATGCACCCGGCTCTGTTGCCCAGCGCCCACCCCAATGGTCTGCCCGCCCCTAACAAAACACACCGAGTTGGACTGCGTATACTTCAACGTGATCCAGGCGATCTTTAGGTCCAGCACCGCCTGCTCGCTCAGTTCCTTGCGCTCCGTCACAATATTGCCCAAGTCCGCCTCGCTCACGGTTCGGCTATGCCGGCTCTGCCGAAACTGCACCCCAAACACCTGGCGCGTCTCGCTTTCCTCCGGTTCATAAAGCGGGTCCACCTGCAGCACCACGTACTTCCCCGCCTTCTTCTTCCTTAATATAGCCAACGCCTCCGGCGCGTACCCCGGCGCGATGATCCCATCACTCACTTCTTTGCTGATCAAGGCGGCGGTTTCCACATCCACCTCATCCGATACAGCGATAAGGTCGCCAAACGAAGACATCCGATCCGTTCCCCGTGCCCGCGCGTAAGCGCAAGCCAGCGGGCTAAGCGCCAACCCCTCCACAAAATAACTCTTGACCAAGTCGTCATCCAGCGGCAACCCCACCCCAACCCCTGATGGGCTAACGTGTTTAAAGGAAGCGGCCGCCGGCAAACCGGTGCAAGCCTTCAACTCCTTCACCAACGCCCAGCCATTCAAAGCGTCCAACAGGTTAATGTACCCAGGCGTGCCCCCCAAAACCACAAACGGCAGCTCACCGCCCAGTGGCATACAAACACTCGCCTCAGCTTGCTGCGGGTTGGTTCCATAACGTAACATCAAATTCTC
>CAIRYE010000293.1 GCA_903882765.1 uncultured Anaerolineae bacterium | reverse complement strand
CAGGATATTACGAAGCCTTATGTTGTGTATGAGCGGATGAGTGTTGACCAGGAGTATACGATGGGCGGGTTGAGTAATTTGCAGATGGCGAGGTTTCGGCTGACGTGCGGCGGGCAGAAGTATGCTGATGTGGTGACGGCGGATGCAGCTGTGAGGGCTGCATTGTCGGGAGATGTGACAGGGGATGGCAGTGTGGAAGGGATCACTTGTTTTTTTGAGCAACCGGATGACGCTTTTTATTTGGAAGGAAATGTGTATGTTCGGGCGAGCTATGTAGATGTTCAATTTAGGGTAGGAGATTGAGATGGCATATTCAAGTTTTGGAACTTTGTTAAAAAAGGGTGATGGAGCAACGCCGACCGAGGCTTTTGCGACGATCGCTGAGGTGAAGGATATTAAAGGCTGGAGCGCCAGTGTGAGTACTGAGGAGACCACGCATCAGGGGAGCAGCGCCGCGGAATTTGTGGCGGGCGTGCTGGATTATGGCGAAGTGAGCTTTGACGTGAATTTTGATCCGGCGGGGGTGACCCACGATGGACTTTATGATGATTTGGTGGCGAAGGTGAAGCGGAATTTTAAACTGGTGATGACCGATAGTGGAGCGGCTGAGTATGCTTTTTCGGCTTATATTACCAAATTTGAGCTTAGCGCTCCGGTGAAGGGGGCTTTGACCGCGAGCCTGACATTGAAGATCAGCGGTGCGGTAACGCTGACACAGTAGGAGCTAGATCGTGTGTCACGCAAAGAGCAAAATCAAGAGCGGTGTCACGCAAAGGCACAAAGTGCGCAAAGAAGATCAAGAGCTAAGAAGTGCAAGAGCGTTTGTGGAAAAAACCATTTATGGGTGGGTTGAAAGGGAGTTCTATGAGTTATTTGACTAAAGTTGAGATATTGGCAGCGGATGATATTGTCTTTGAGGATGTAGCTGTACCGGAGTGGGGTGGATCGGTGCGGGTGAAGACTCTGACAGGTTTGGAACGGGATAGTTTGGAGCAAAGTATGTTGGAAGGGAAGGGAGACCGAGGGAAGAGCCAGCAAGTGAACATGGCAAATTTTAGGGCAAAGCTGTGTGGCAGGACCATTGTTGACGAAAACGGGAAGCGGGTGTTTGGCGACCTGGATATTGTTGATCTGGGGAAAAAGAGCGGACAGGCGCTGCAAAGGGTGTTCAATGTAGCAAGCCGGTTGAGCGGGTTCAGCGACGCGGATATTGAGGATCTCACAAAAAACTCAGGGAGCAGCCAGAGCGACGATTCTGGCATCGCTTAGCGCTGGCCTTTGGATACCCGAGCGTTCGAAGATTGCAGGGGGAGATATCGAGCCGGGAATTTGCTGAGTGGTTGGCTTATTATCGGCTCGAACCTTTTGGGGAAGAGAGGGCGGACCTGCGAAACGCGCGGTTGATGGCTTTGCTGGCACAGATCAATGGGGATGGGAGTAGGGAATTTAGCCCGGCTGATTTTATGCCTGATTTCGGCAGTGTCGGCCTTGACCGAACAGAGGAAGTTGATGTGGCTGAAAAAGCGAGAGCGCTTTTTGGGGGGTTCGGTCTCGATAAATTCACCGAGGGCAGGAAAGGAATAGGATAATGGCGACGCTGGCAAATGCTATTGTGAAATTGGTGGCAGATACGGCCGGATTTGACGAGGCGATGAAAAAGAGTGTTGGGGCATCGGCAAAAATGGGCAAGGGCTGGCAAAAAACCGGGGAGGATATGACCAGTGTTGGGCAGACCATGAAGCTGGCGGTAACCGCTCCGATCATAGCAGCTGGCACCGCGGCGGTTGTGATGGCCAGTGACCTGAGCGAAACCCAAAACAAAGTAAATGTTGTATTCGGTAAGATGGCGGGCGGGGTGACTGAATGGTCCAAAAATTCCGTGGAGGCGATGGGTTTGACGCAAAACGAAGCCCTTTCGGCTGCGGGGACTTATGGTAACTTGATGGTTTCGATGGGAATGGGGACCGATCAGGCTTATGAAATGAGCACAAATATGGTTCAACTGGCGGCGGACCTTGGGTCTTTTAATAATATGGACACCATTGATGTATTGGAAAAATTGCGGGCTGGATTGACCGGAGAGAGCGAACCGCTAAAGGTGCTCGGTATCAACATCAATGACGCGATATTGAAAGTAAAAGCGATGGCGTTGGGTTTGTATGAAGGTGAAGGGGCATTATCGGCAAGCGCGAAGGCGCAGGCGGCTTATGCTTTGATGATCGAACAATCGGGGACGGCTCAGGGTGATTTTGGAGAAACAAGCGGTGGTTTAGCCAACCAGCAAAGGATACTGCAAAAATCCTTGTTACAGACTGCCACCATGTTGGGTACGATCCTTTTACCAATCGGGTTGCAAATTGTGACGTTTTTGAATGATCTTGCGCAAAAATTCGCGGCACTGACCCCGGAACAACAAAAAACGATATTGGTGATCGCCGGGATCGCGGCGGCATTGGGACCGGTGTTGGTGATCGTGGGAACGATCGTGAGCACGATTGGGACGTTGATGCCGGTGTTTACGGCCATTGGCGGGGTTATCGCGGGGATCACGTTGCCTATTTGGGGTATCGCGGCGGCGGTGATTGCTGTGGTGGCTTTGATAGCGGTGGCTTGGGCGAATAACTGGGGCGGGATTCAGGAGAAGACGGCGGCGGTTTGGGAGTGGTTGAAGGGGGCGTTTGCTGTT
>CAIRYE010000292.1 GCA_903882765.1 uncultured Anaerolineae bacterium | reverse complement strand
GGCGGGTCTTCACCGCTGTTTCGCTCACTTGCAGGGCTTCGGCGGTATCACGGATAGAGAGCCCTTCTACATCGCGCAGCAGGAAGACGGTTCGCAGCCGGATGGGCAATTTTGCCACAGCGGCGTTCAGCTTTTCGCCGACCTCGCCTTGCATCATCTCGCTCTCGGGCAGTTTCGACCAATCCGCCAGCTCCAACGGCACCGAGGCGGCGTCGTCGCTATCGTCATCGTTCTCTTCATCCAGCGAGATGCTGGGCTTATGCCGTCGTAGAAGCATGAGCGCTTCGTTAGAGGCGATGCGGTAGATCCAGGTTGCCAAACTCGAGCGTTCTTCAAAACTTGCGATGTATTTGATGGCCTTTTCAAAGGTCAACTGCAACACATCTTCGGCATCTTGCTCGTTGCCGGTAATTTTTAGCCCAAGGCGGTAGATCGGTGTAGAAAAGGCGTCTACCATCTTGGCAAACTCAGCCCTATCACCCTGCTTGAGGGCAAGTATCGAGAGGTTTCTTTGTTCAATCATTTAGATGTACCTGAGCGGAAAAGGTTGCAAAAATCATAGGACAAGTATACCTTTTAATAACCGCCTTCGCTTTAAATGTAACAAGTTTTTCGTGAGTTATAAGGGCTATTATATGAAGAATTGCAATTATGTTAAAGAGGAGGTGGGCGTATTATTTAATGGATGAACACCGAGCTGAAACACTTCCACTTATTTAAAGATCTCACCAACGATGAGCTGTTGGAATTAGAACCGTTTTTTTTTACACGTACTTTTAAAAGCGGCAAAGCCATTATTGAACAAGGTGAACTGGCAACCTGTTTATACCTGCTCACCTTTGGCCGCGTAGAGCTGATCTACAAGCCTTACGACGGTGAACCGTTGCGGCTCACTAGCCTTGGCGCCGGCAGTGTGTTTGGCTGGAGCGCTGTGTTAGGAAACCCAGTGTACAGCTCCACGGTTGCCTCGTTAGATGATTGTGAAGTGCTTGCCATTTGCGGGGAAGACCTCACCACCTTCAAGAAAAAGTTCCCGAAGACGGCGGCAAAGGTGTTCGAGAGCTTGGCTGCCAGTGTTGCCGATCGGCGAATCGATGCCGAGAAGCAGGTAAGCCATATGATACGCCACGGTAGACCCGGAAGATTGCCGGCTGAATGGAAAGGAGACGATGTGATGAAAAGATCAGTACCTAGCCCAAAAGTTGAGCAGTTAAAAGTGTTGTTGACCAACCTAAGCGCTTACATCGAGCAATTCCATGGCGGCTCGGTGGAGTTTGTTGCCTTGGAAGGCGACACCTTAGAAGTAAAGCTGGGAGGTGCCTGTATGGGCTGCCCGCTTTCGCCCTCCACGCTGCACGGATGGGTGGAAGGAACGGTACGCCAATTCTTCCCCGAGATCAAACACGTAAAAGCCGAAGGGGTAGACGTTTAGGCAGTACCCGCGCCAACCTACCTTTACGAAACCGCAAAACAACGGCGCACCCTAAAAAGGTGCGCCATTTTATTCACATTGAAAGCAAAGGTTCAAAAGGATATAATCGGTCTTATGGAACCTTCCGCTACAATCTCCCTTACCACCCCCGCCCTGCTCTTCCCAGCCATTTCACTTTTGTTGTTGGCCTATACCAATCGCTTTTTAACCTTGGCAAACCTCATGCGCGATCTATATTCCCGCTATAAAGCGGAACCAAGCGAAAAACTTAAGGGGCAGATCAATAACCTAAAATACCGCATCGTCATCATCCGCAATATGCAGGTCACCGGAGTATCCAGCTTTTTTATGTCTGCCCTTACCATGTTCAGCTTATTTGTTGGTCAGGCTATGGTAGCCCAATGGATGTTCGGCGCTTCGCTGTTGTTGCTGCTTGTTTCGCTGGCGCTTTCCTTACGTGAGGTGCAAGTATCGATCGACGCGCTCAACCTGCAAGTGTCTGATATCGACTAAGAAAAAAACGGGGCGTTATGGTTTTGTCCCAGCCATACATACCTGATCTTTTCCTTGCTTTTTTGCCTGCAGCTCCGCGTTATCGGCTTGAAAAAGTATTTGTTCATACGTTTTGCCATGCTCGGGGAAGAGGGCGATACCGAGGCTGAAGGTGATGCGCAAGCCCAAGATGCCCATTTGGTCACTTTTGATGCTTGCTGCTTTACGTAAACGCTCTACCATTTGCAATGCCCCAGCTTTATCGATCTTGCTTAGAATGATCGCAAACTCGTCGCCGCCATAGCGAGCCGCTACGTCCGTTTCGCGCAGCTCCTGCCGAAACAGATCGCCCATCCAACGCAGGGCAGCATCGCCCACCGGGTGGCCGTAGGTATCGTTGATATGCTTAAAATCATCTACATCAAAAATGAGCAAGGCGAACGTTTCGTTATAGCGGGTGCTGCGTTTTATTTCCTCGGCTAGCAAGGAATTGAAGGAGCGGCGATTGTACAACCCGGTCACGATATCCACCATGGCCAACTCTTTCATTTCAGCATGCAAACGGGCGTTTTCAATAGCGATTCCAATTGGGTTCGCCAAAGCGCTTATTAGGGCAACATCACGCTCGGTGAGTGGAGTTTCATCGGTCGATTCCACCACTAACGCACCTGCAATTTGATTATCCAATAAAATTGGGACACAAATTTCTGATCGGATATCGGGGTAGATCCGCACATAATCGGGGTCATCATCCACATTAGGTACAAATTGGAGTTCTTTTTTGGCGATGCAACGGGCTAAAACCCCGAGCGAACCAGGCAGATCGAAGGAAAGATCACTTGCGTCATAGCCTATCCTTGCTTGCAGTACGGGTAGTTTTTTTTCGTAACCTAGGATGGCCAGGTAGGGGTAATGGAAGGTTGTTTTTAGTTGATTTAATACTTGTAAAAAGATCTCTTTTAGTTCATTGTTCGAGAGGATGATCTGCGACGCGGATTGTAGGGTTGTGAGAAGCTTTAGTTGTACTTGGATGGTTTGGGAATAGCGTACATTTTGTAAGGTCACTTCCGTTTGGCTGATCATCGTACTAAGAGTTTGCTGGGTATTACTGTCTGGCCAGGCGGATTCGGGAACCTGAATGTAAACGCCGTAATCCAACCCTCCTTC
>CAIRYE010000291.1 GCA_903882765.1 uncultured Anaerolineae bacterium | reverse complement strand
TCCGACTTTAAGCTGCTCGCCATTGAAATCAAGGATGTCATCCATGATCTGAAACGCCATCCCTAATTCGAAGCCGAAATTCTTGAAGGATTCACGAACAGCATTATCTTCTGTGCCGATCATAGAAGCACCCATCGAACTTAGCTCAAACAAGGAAGCCGTCTTTGCGTAGATCCGGCCATAATAATTTTTGCGGTCGATCAACCCTTTGGAAGTAAACATTTGGGTGATCTCACCATTGACAATGGTCGTCAGAGTTTCGGCAAAAAACTTCATTAAAGGTAAGTGGTCTATATCCGCGGCTAATTTAGCGGCCCTGCCAAATAGAAAATCACCAGTAAGAACAGTAGCAGCTGGTGACCAACGGGCATTGAGTGTAGGGATTCCCCTACGCAACAAGGAACCATCGATCAGATCATCGTGCACCAACGTCGCGGTATGCAGCATTTCAATTGCGGCGCCTAAAGTTACCAGCTTTTCCTTGTTGCCAGAAAACAAACCTCCAACCAGAAAAACGATGGTAGGTCTGATCCGTTTACCGCCAGCGGAGAGTAGATGCTCTAATGCGGCTCGCAGGTCGGGGTGATGATCGTACCCAGCCTGCAATCGCATCAGGTCTTCAACGGCTTTGATATCTTCGCTAACGTAATTAAAAAATGTAGTGTTCAAAAATCAACCTCCCACGAAAATAACCGTTGAGCATTTTGGTACGTAATGCTTGCGATCATTTCCGGGTTTTTATCGAATAATTCAGAAATTTTTTCAACAATAAATTGAACGTTGGCCGGTTCATTCCTTTTTCCCCGGTTTGGTACTGGAGAAAGAAAAGGGGAATCGGTTTCGATCAATAATTTTTCCAACGGTATTGATTTTACCACTTCCCGTTTAAAATCCGAATTCTTATATGTCACCGGGCCGCTTACACCAACGAAAAAATTAAGATCCAAGATCTTCTGCAGGGTCTTTTTATCACCGCTAAAGGAATGAAAAACACCCGGCCTATTCACCAAGGAGGACCCAGCTATTTTTTGAACTTCAACCCACTCAGCCACCATCGAAACCAATGTATCGGCGCAGCTGCCGCAGGTAGCGTCCCCATGCTCACGCATATGCAAGATCAATGGCAGCTGCCATTTGGTGGCAAGCTCGAGCTGCTTGCTTAGGACTGATTCTTGAATATTGTGTGGGGCGTCGTTCCAGTATTGATCTAAACCAATTTCGCCGATCGCTACGATCTTATGCTTATCCAGTTGATCTTGTTCGATCAATTGATCTAACTGTTGGCGGGAAAACTCATCCCAACGATTGGAATCGTTGGGATGCAAGCCGACCGCGCATAAAAGTTCATTCTTATTTTGCACAAAGCTAACAATGCTCTTACTGCTCTCTACATCAATGGCAGGGATCACCATTTTTTCAACACCAACTTCGATCGCCCGCTTTATTACCTCTTCTCGATCATCATCAAAATGAGATAGATTGAGGTGGCAGTGAGTGTCTATTAGCCGTAATTTGGTCAATTTATCCTAATCCCGCAATTTTCAAACCATCCGCCAAAATCGCTTTTACTTTGTCGCCATGACGGGTTTCACAGTAAACACGCAAGATCGGTTCGGTTCCACTAAACCGGATCAACAACCAACCACCATCTTCAAGCTTGAATTGGAAACCATCAACGGTGATCAGCTCTTTTACCTTCAAACCGCCAATGGTTGCCGGCTTGGCGTTCAGGATCAGCTTTTCTTTATCCGAGCGGTTTCCTTTGAAGGCGCTGTCGATTCGATCATAGAAAAATTCACCGCCAACTTTATCAAACAACATTTTGAGCAATTCGGTTGGTTTTTTGCCTGTTTTAACCATAAAATCGAGGAAATACAAGCCAGCCAAAATTCCATCACGTTCTGGAACATTGCCGCGGAAGGCGTACCCACCGCTCTCTTCTCCACCGATCAATGCATCTGTTTCTGTCATTTTTGGCGCGACAAATTTGAATCCTACGCCGGTTTCATGAACCGGAACATTGTATTGCTCACCAAGAATATTCAACATTCCGGTGGTGGACAGGGTCTTTACAATGTCACCACGAAGCCCGCGGACCTCGAGCAGGTAATAAGCCAGAAGACCATATACCCGCAGCTGATTTACAAATTTGCCATTTTCATCGCCAACACCTAATCGGTCTGCGTCTCCATCCGTGATCAACAAAACATCAGCATGATTATCAAGCGTGGCCTGCAATCCTTTATCGATATTTGGCTGGATCGGCTCAGGGCGATTCATTTCAGGGAAGGAGGGATTTCGAACATTGTGGATCTCAACAACCTTGGTTGTTCCACCCGCGAGTAATCGCGGAAACCAACCAGCGCCATTGCCCCACATAGTATCGACCATCACAGTTAGTCCAGCGTTTTTGATCGGTTCTATATCAATGAGTTTCTTGAT
>CAIRYE010000290.1 GCA_903882765.1 uncultured Anaerolineae bacterium | reverse complement strand
CTACCGGTGAAAAACTTGCGCCTGTTTCACGGTGGGCTGGCACAACTGCTGGCGATGATGTTATTGTACGTGCCGACCAAGTCAGCGCTGAGCGTGCCCGTCTGATGTGGATTGAAAGCACCATTCCATCGATATTATTATTCCTTGGGATCATCTGTTTGATCAGTAGTGGAATCGGCTACCTAGTAGCTCGCAGACGGTTACGATTTGAGCAAATCATCGATAAAACAAAAAAACCAAAAAGGTTTTTATCGCTCGCCATATACAACCTAATTTGGCAATCCGCAGGTTTTGCCGTAACAACACTGGCAGCCATTTTATTACTTAATTCCATTGTTAGCGGGGAAATTAACCAAAATACATTGGCCATTGGCTCTAGTTCCATAGAAATGTTAGTGAATCTGATCCGGGAAGATCCCAACCTCCTAAGCAAGTCTGACCCTACCCATCTAAATCAGCTCCAAACAGCCATTGATAATTTTTCGCAAAATATTACCACCTTCGACCGCATCAGCGTGGTATATGTTCATCTGCAAGTCATCGCCGATACCGATCATGCCCTAATCGGAAAAATATCCGACCAGAATAACCTGATCGAGGTTATGCAATCGGAGGAAAGCACCAATAAACCATTTTATTATTCACGAGATGGCCAAAAATATATGCGGCTCTCTCACGACATCCTTAGAGGTGGAGACGAAGCAATACGAAAGGAAGTGATCGGGGCAGTATCGATCGATCTGCCAATGGCAAAGGCTGGACCCAAGATATGGAGGATGTTCACCGACTCTAGGGGTGTTTTGGTAATCATTATGCTGATCCATCTTGCGCTGCAATATCTGTTCTTTTACCGCTCTTTCCTTGTTCCCGTCAAGGATCTTCAAAAAGCGGTTGAGCGAATTAATGATGGTGAACTTTTTACACCGGTTCAGGTTCATGCCAATAATGAATTGGGGGAGGTACAAATAAAATTCAACCTAATGGGGAAGGAAATTGAGAATACATCCTTGGCATTGCAAGAGAAAAGCCAAACTCTCCAAACCATTATTCAGTCATCGCAACTGGCGATCATCCAAATGGATACCAACCATATCGTAAAGATATGGAACCCAGCCGCCGAGAAAATTTTTGGCTGGAGTGAGCTGGAAGCGTTGGACCAACCTTTGCGCACGATCCCACCCGAACAACAAGGTGAAATGGCTGCTTTGTATGCCTCGCTAGAAGCTGGCGATGAGTTGAAGAGTGTTATCACGGAAAATCAAAGAAAAGATGGAACCTGCCTGCTGGTAAATTTATCCGCGGCGGCAATATATGATGTGAATGGAAAGGTAAGTGGGTTCAGCTCGATCATATCGGACATCTCCGAGATCAAGAAAATTGAAGAAGCGATGCTCGAATCGAATGAAACCCTTTCTATCACTATCGAAAAATTGGAACTTCGTACCCGCGAGCTTAGCCTGATGGGTGAAATGGTTGACCTATTGCAGGTTTGCACCAAATTAGATGAATCTCACTCTGTGATCAGCGAAGCCCTTGGGAAGATCTTCCCGTCCATGTCGGGGACATTATTTGAAATACCAGCCTCTCGGGTGAGAATGGAACCAGTAGTCAGCTGGGGCATCACCAAAACCAGCTCCGCCACCTTCCCCATGGACGGTTGCTGGGCTTTACGCCGTAGCCGGGTTTATCATTTAGAAAATTTGGAAAGCGGAATTATTTGCGAGCATGTTAAGGTACGTGAAAAAGGGATAGCCCCATACTTGTGCATCCCTATGAACCCGCACGGAGTAGCTTCAGGTATCTTGCATCTGATCTGCAACAGCCAGAAACAATCGATCTCACCGGAAACCCGGAGTTTGGCGGTAACGATCACAGAGCAGATCGGGTTAGCGATCTCGAACCTGAAATTGCGCGACGTGTTGCGCCAACAATCCATCCGAGATACCCTCACCGGCTTATACAATCGACGCTACCTTGATGAAACATTATTTCGCGAAATTGAAAGGGCAAAACGTGGGTACACCTCTTTGGGTGTGATCATGGGCGATCTCGATCATTTCAAAAATTTCAATGATACCTTTGGGCACGGAGCGGGGGATCTTGTAATGAAAACCATCGGTCACGTTCTTCTGGCAAGGGTGCGAGCCGATGACTTGGCCTGCCGTTATGGCGGCGAAGAATTTACCGTCGTACTGCCCGGGGCTAATCTCCAGTCAACCATTAAACGTGCCGAAGCCTTGCTCACCAGAATTCGAGCCATCAAATTGAACTACGAGGGCAAACCGCTCGATCCGATCACCATGTCCATGGGCATTGCCATATTCCCTGATAACGGCGACAGTAGCCAAGCCCTGCTGCGGTCGGCAGACGCCGCCCTCTTCCGAGCCAAACACAACGGAAGAGACCGGTTCGAGGTATCTGAATAAGCGAAACGGTTGCCGCCCCGCCCTGGGGCGGTAGCTCCATCCGAGGCGCGAGCCTCCCGTAGGGGCTGGTCATGACCAGCCCTGTTGGCGCCAGCCAACCCGCCCTTCCCCCAGTCAAAGATCAAACCCAGGCACGTCAGCGCCGTGCCCCTATGCGGGTAAAAGGCCAGCCTT
>CAIRYE010000289.1 GCA_903882765.1 uncultured Anaerolineae bacterium | reverse complement strand
GTGCATGAATGCTCCTTTGACTTGGTGGTCTGAAAGAGGTTCATTGTACGGCAGCTTACCTCTTCTTTAACCTTCAAAGTTGCACTTCGTTCTTGAATCCAAGTAATTGGGACAAACATCGTATTTACTCTGTAATAAAAATCCGTATAATTAAGTAATAGGATTACTAAGTCTGATAAGTTAAATAAGACTTTCAAATAGTGAATAATCTCGAAATTAGTAATAGTAAATTGATTTTTACTAACACGAAATTTACTGATCAAAAAAATGAATCCTCAGACATAAACAGCACCACCAAAAACGTTTAGACGGGAAATCAAAGAGTTTTTTATGCATTTGTCTTTTGATCTAAATTCAATCATAAACAGATCAACAACTCTAATGTTCGACATGGACGAAACATTAGTCGAAACGAATTTTGCCAATTTTTTATCTTACAAATCAGCAATTCAAAAATCTCTAGGTATTGTTTTTGCCATCCCCTATAATCCGAATCAGAGATTTACTCGCGAAACGCTTAAAGAAACATTTCCAGACATTTCTTCGGTTACGACTGATAAGATTGTTCATTTAAAAAATCAGTATTTCAACGATCATTTATCCCTAACTTCTTTAATAAAGCCATCAGTTGATATATTAAAAAAATTCGCACCGACAAATAAAACCATTCTGGTCACAAATTGTAGAGAAGAGAGGGCGATTTCCACGCTGCAATACCACGCACTAAACCATCTATTTAGCTTTATGTTTTTTCACCAAGAGAAGGATAACGGTAAAAATAATAAATTCGAATACGCCTTGTCGTCTCTGAATATTTCGGCTGTTTCAGTCATTGTCTTCGAAAATGATCCAAAAGAAATTGAAGCTGCGTTATTTTGCGGAATACCACGCACTAATATAATTATTTGTTAAATTAGGATTATAGGAGAGAGCATGGAAAGGTTTACGATTACGGCAAATCAATACTTGAATAAAGATACTGTGGCTTTCTACCATATGGAGTATGTCCCAGTAAAATCAACTGGACAACTTAGTTTCATAAATTATTTTAAAAACACTTACGGAACTGAGACTGAGAGCAATCTAGATTTTGCGACCAAAGAATTGAAAATAGTTTTATTACGAGATTTACCAGAAATCCTCCGATTATTAAAATTTGTAATGATGACTGTTTGTATCGTACCAAGAGCCAAAGCTGATGCCAATTACCGAAGAAATCAATTGTTATTTAAAACTACAACCTCCATCGTTGCGAAAAGTATTCCTGGAATCAATGATGGGGGTGGATATATTACTCGCCATACGAATACAAAAACTACCCATCTACCCATAAGGACACCTAATTATGTGAATGACGGACTCCTACCATATCCAGGTATTACTAAAGCCACTTGTGAAATTTCGAATAGCGTAGTGGGAAAAGATATTTTATTGGTAGATGATATCTATACCAATAATCGAAATATAGATGAAGATGCAATTCAGGCATTATTAGACGCTGGGGCTACCTCCGTTACATTCTATGCAATTGGGAAAACCAGTTAATCCGGATAAAATCATTATTAAAATGAATGTATCGAATAATGCACTTAATGTTTTGACTATAATGACCTATAAAGGGATTGGCAAAGCTTGGATAGTTAAAAATGTTAAAGTAGCTGATTCGATTGATACGATAATATCCAAATTGAATAAAGATTCAAAAGAGGATTTCAACCTCACGACAGAGGGTTTTGAAAGGGGGAAAAGTAAATTAAGAGAAGAAGTTTTAAAAATGGAGGATTTCATAGATGGGGTCGTTGCTTTTGGCGATACTAATTTTCCTCTCTGCAGGGGGAAAGTAAAAAATAGCGAACAGCCAGTTTGTCTTTTTTATAAGGGAGACCTTAGCTTACTTAACAAATCGAACAGGACCATAGCTGTCATTGGCTTACTTAATCCAGACAGCATTATTGAAAAAATTGAGAAAGAGGTCGTTTCAGAACTTGTAACCAAAAAGGCAACGATAGTTAGTGGCTTAGCTGTAGGCTGCGATTCAATTGCCCATCAACAAGCATTATTTTCCGGAGGTAAAACCATTGCGATCCTTCCCAGCCCCCTCAACAATATCATTCCGCTCACTAATAGAGGTTTAGCTATTGAAATTGTAGGCAAAGGTGGCTTATTGATCACTGAATATTATTTTGCCGCTAAGTCGAGGATGGAATTGAGCGGTCGTTACCAGGAACGCGATCGATTACAAGCCTTATTTAGTGACGCTATAGTATTAACAGCAAGTTACGCAAAAAATGACCTAGGCAATGATAGTGGTTCGCGATTAGCAATGCAATTTGCAATAAATTATTCAATTCCCCGCGCTGTGATTTATGACTCAGTTATTAGTGATAATAATCCGAAATTCGATTTGAACAGACTTTTGATCACAGAAAACGAAGCTGACATAATTATTATTAACCGGGAATCCATCAAAAAATGTGTAAATAAAATATTAGTTACATCACGTCAGGAAACGAAAGACCAACTAATTCAAGCACATTTATTTGATTAGGGCTTCAATTAATATTTTTTACCATTAAGAACAATAACAAGCAATGTATTGTTTACTAATCTGACTAAACAAAAAACCTATTTTTTATTTGGAGAATAATAAAATAGTTGACGATAATGTTTATACTACGGACAATTCCGGCGAAGTAATACCTTTAAAGAAATCGCAAACCTAAATGAAAAACCTCCGACCGGAATAAATCCAATACAATGAAAATATCAGGCCAAAACACGCTAAAGGATTAATTAAAAAGTAGAAATATAATGAACAAGATTTTCCAGTGTCCCTCTACAAAATGCTCCGGCCTAAGCCAACTAATAATAATTTCCTTGCGCCTGAGGGGGAGGAAGGAAATATTGCAGAAAAATTAAAACAAGCGCTCAGCGAAAGTCGATACGGAGGAAAAGGCATGCATCACTTTCATGAGCCAGATGGGAAATTCGGGTCTACTCCCTCGTATGATGATTATGGGGAAGATTCGGATAGCAATTAATTTACTTATTGCATTATTAGATTCTCAGTTAACCTTGAATGAACAGGGCATATCAAATAAATCAAAGCTAACATTCTCTATTTCTATTTTTCACTCCCTCAACAATGGAAACACCAAACCACAAACAAATAATGCAACCAATTTGTATCCATTTTGAATAGACTTCATTAAATCCAACCATTTCAAAAATTTAGGTTCTCCTCAATTTCCCAAGCGCTCCCTTCCAACCACGGAAAATTGTTTCCACCAACCCACTTGAGCCGCCCCTTTCAACAATAATTTCGGTTGACCTTCCTATGCTATGATGTTAGATGACTGTTATTACTACAAAAGAATTTTAGACCAGTTTACTGGGCCTCCTTTACCCATATCGCAAACCATAAAAAGAGAACTTTGAAAACTCAAAATAAGCTGATTTATTCGTACTGATGAATGGGTTTCTTCTCGCTTGCGCCCCGAAGCCCCATTACGTTTACCATCGAGCGTGCCGACATGATGATGCGCCCCTGAGCCATGAGACCGGCATGAGCTCAGATCGGTCTTCCTGCTTTATGGTTTCTTTTCAAACACCTGAATAATTAATGGTTGATTAGCCCATCACACACATAGGGAATCAAAGATCATGAATCGAAATCACATCTACCCAGTTGAACAAGCGTGATGGGACCCCCAAGCAGAGAAAAAAGGCGAAGTTGGATCATTTGCTAAAACTATTTCCTATATTGGGTCCTCACTCTGAAGTTGCCCACGGTACAAATTAGCCCGCAAATGGTATAGACTGCCTTACGCATGGAGAAGACGTGATAGAATTTTTATAGCAAGAACATCAATTGTATTGGTTCACTCAACCGTAAAATTCAAAAGCTTTGCATTCATTAGATGATTGCCATAGTACCTGCCCAATGAGGTAAACGTCAACCAAACCAATGATGAACTTTATGGTTTGTAACGCAAAAAAATCATCCAAAGCCAAGGCGCAGTAACAGGTGTTGAGCGGGTTGCTTGTGTCTGTTTGTCCTTTTTTTGCTGGACTTGGATCTGCCGTGAAAGTCCCATGGAATTAATTTTTAACTATCTGAGAATATTATGCATCTATCTGACATACTAAAAGAAAACAAAGTCCACTTTAGTTTCGAGTTTTTTCCTCCAAATTCGGAAGAAGCTTCCCGGGCTTTATTTGAGACAATAGGCGAGTTATTGCCAATTCAACCGTCCTTCGTCAGCGTAACCTATGGGGCGGGCGGCACCACAAGTAAACTAACCCAAGAACTGGTGATACGGCTAAATCAAGAAACCCCATTGAATGTCATCGCGCACTTAACCGCCACAGGTGCCAGTCGAGAAGAAATAAAGGCTCAATTGGAGAGGTATTCAGCGGCAGGGATTAGCAACGTGCTCGCCTTGCGCGGTGACCCACCCAAAGGGAAATCACCTTTTACGCCTGCCCCCGATGGTTTCCCTTTTGCGGCAGAAATGGTTGCGTTCATCAAAAAAAATTTCCCGCACTTTGGAATTAGCGTAGCTGGCTTTCCGGAAGGGCACCCCGAAACACCCAACCGTTTAAAAGAGATGGATCACTTGAAAGCAAAGGTAGACGCCGGCGCGGATTGTATCTGCACCCAACTCTTTTTCGACAACCGCGATTTTTACGATTTCTGCGAACGTTGCGAAATTGCCGGGATCAAAGTTCCCATCCTAGCAGGCATTATGCCGGTCACTTCGATGCATGGTTTAAAGCGTATCTCTGAATTAGCGTTAGGCGCGCGCATACCCGCAAAACTGTTACGAGCCGTACAGCGTGCCCAAAGTGATGATGCTGTCGAAAATATCGGCACCCACTGGGCAACCGAACAGGTCTTTGATCTGTACGATCACAATGTAACAGGGATTCATTTTTACACACTGAATCATTCCAAGGCAACCTTGAAAATTTACGAAACACTAGGAATGAGCCTTGGTAATACTTGGCCTATTCCAAGCCGCAGCAGAGATTAATTCTTTTTAATAAAACAAGTTGTTCCAGCGCAAGGCTTGCGCGACAAAACTGCCTGCCTTACAAAGCGTGCACCTAATTGGTGGGGAGCCTACACACATTTATTGCAGGTATTTAAAGGCATATCTTTTTTTAGCCGGCTTTGACGCCAATGTCCCTTACACAGTGGCGATGGTGAAGCTAAACGAGGACCGCATGATCACCTCGCAGCTAAACGATCTGGGCGGCACCTTGATGGAGTTCGGTATGCCACCAGAGATGGTCACCGGCAAAATGCGTAACGACGGTGATGAGCGCGGAGTGATTCTATATGGGCATAAGTTTTGACCGGTGTTGGTGGGATAATATTTTTTTCTTTAGGCTATCAATCGCCTTCTGTATTTCGGAAGGCGCTTTTGTTTTAACGGAGGGGTTCTGCTGACGTGTTCCAGCGCTTGGTTGATAGAACAGCCCGATAGTGAAGACAGTCCTTCCCGGTGAGAACCTACCATTGACGAAGTGGGTAGAATAATATTAATAGATGTAAACAAATAAAATCCTTTTAAATTCTCTGTTCAAGTTGTGTTTCCAAAGGTGAAAAGAAATGAAACTTGTTACCACGGCGAACAATGTAGAGTTCTATGAGGTAGCATCCAACGG
>CAIRYE010000288.1 GCA_903882765.1 uncultured Anaerolineae bacterium | reverse complement strand
TCTGCTATACTTAAAGCCAAGGAATAAACCAAATACCAAGGGGAATTATCTATGCCTGTTCATTGTTGCGTTGCTCCGCCAGCCGCAGGAAAAACCAAAGCCTGCATTGAAAAGATCCAAACCACCTTAGCCGCTAATTTGTTTGCTGAGGTTTGGGTAATTGTGCCGGGTAGTTTACAAGCTGTTCATTTTCGCCGCCGTTTGGCGGAAGCGGGTGGCGCTGTGGGGGTGACGGTTGGCACATTCCAGAATTTCGCGTTTACCGTCCTCGAAAAAACAACCTCAAGCCTTCCTATCGCTCCTGTGCCATTCACAAATATGGTCCTAAATCAAGTGATCGACCAAGCCAGCGCTCTCGGACAGATCGACCACTACGCCTCGGTGAAAGATTTCCCCGGTTTTATTACAGTCTTGCGTGAGGCTTTTCGCGAATTGAATTTTGCTTTTGTGTCGCCACAGCAGTTCACATCGGCGGCGGTGGAAGAGGGAAAGGGAACAAAAGAGTTGGCTGCCTTATACGCGGCCTATACAAAAAAGATGGAAGAGATCGGTTGGGGCGATACCAGTGACGTGGCCCGAAAAGCCCTGCGTGAAATAAACGCCCGCCCCGGGTTGCTTTCCAAGCTCAGGTTAGTGGTGGTAGATGGATTCGACTCCTTTACCAAAGCCGAAGTCGCGGTATTGCAAGGGATCGCCTCTCAAGTATCCGAGCTATACATCACCCTGCCCGGCGACCGTCATTCTTCCCGCGAAGCGCACAAACGCGCCATGGAAGGCTTGCGCAACCTCGAGAATGCGCTGCCACTGCGGTTTGTGGAGTTGGACGCGAAACCTTTCCTCCCCGAGATGGTCGACCAGATCGAGCGTACCCTCTTTGAGCAATCCTCCCTAACATCGGCACCCCCGTATGCCGAAACCTTTATGGCACGGCCTTACTTGATGGAGGTGTACTCGCCCGAGGCGGAGGTGCGTGAAGCGCTGCGTTGGTTGAAAGCGCGCATCGTTCGCGATGGACTTTTGCCATCAGACTGCGTCATCTTTACCGCGGATGCCGACCAGTACGAGCCGGCTATCCGTTTGGCGGCTAGCGAATTTGGTTTGCCCGTTCACTTTTTTCGCAGGCGCGCCTTTGCGACCTACCCAGTGGGCGCGGCTCTCCTCAACCTGATCAACTTACCGGTGGATGAGTACAGAACCCACCCCTTGTTCAACTTCCTTCGCTCTCCATTCTTCAAAACACCGCTTGGCGATGATCGAAGCATGGTGGATGACCTAGACGACCTAAGCCGTTACGCCCGCATAACCGGCGGAATCGAGCAATGGGATGAGTTATTTGGCCGTTTACTAAAAGCGGAAACGGCAAACCAGGAAGAAGAGAACTGGGATTACCACCGAAAAAATTTACCAGATAAAGAGCGTGTCCAGCGGCTAAAAGAAGCCTTCAATGCTATTTTGTCTACATTAATAGCTTTTACCGACCAACAACTTACCCGTGCGGAGTGGGTGTCGAGTTTTGAAAAAACGCTCGGCGACCTTGGATTTTTTGAGTTAGCGCTAGTAGAAGCGGGTGAAAAAATTCTCGATTCGTTCTTTGAGTCGCTTCGAGCGTTGGTGCTGAGTGAAAGCGTACTAGGTGAGAATAGGATCGATTACCCTACCTTTGCCCATACCATCACAGCAACCATCACTTCACTCAGTCTTCCTGAACCAGTCGATCACGCTCCTAGCGGCACTATCTTGGTTGGCAGTTTCTTAGAAGCCAGGGCGGTGCGTTACAAAGCAGTCTGCATCATGGGGATGAGCGAGGGGAATTACCCAGTTCGGGAGCGCACTGATCCCTTCCTGTCAGAATCCATTCGAACCAAACTCGGTCTCGAAAACCAACTCGAGCGCGATCAGGGTAGCCTGTTCTATCAGGCGGTAACCCGTTCCGATCAATTCTTCTTGCTTACCCGCGCCTACCTCAATGAAGATGGCGAAAAATGGGAGGCATCCCCATATTGGCTCAATATTGTTGCCAACTTAGGTAAAGGCATCGTCAAATCGATCAATTCAAAGGAGCAATTCCCACTCGAAGACGCCGCCTCAGAACAGGAAGTTCTCTTTCATGCCCGTGGCAATTTGCACCCCGCCTTCCAATCATTACGGCATCACATCCCTAACCTGCAGCACTCCTCTAACTTGTTGCGTGCCCGCAAGCAGCCCGACCAATTCGACCAATACGATGGCAACCTTCCCTCTCTCACGGACGCGCTCACAAGCCATTTTTCTCCCCAGTATGTTTGGTCTGCCTCCCGCATCGAAACCTTCGCCACCTGCCCCTACTTCTTCTTTAGCGGCTCAGTGCTCAAATTGGATGATCGCCTTGAGCCAGAAGAGGATTATGACGCGGCTCAGTTGGGTAGCATTTACCACCTCATCCTCGAGAAGCTGTTCAGCAAGGTGGAACAAAAACAGGATCTCGACGCGCTGCAAAAAGAACTGCCTATCATCGCGGCGGACGTATTCAAGGCCGCGCCAAATAAATTCGGCTTCCGAATTTCTCCGCTGTGGACCGTTCAACAAAAAGAAATACTTCGCACACTTCGCAAAGCACTAACCCAGTTAGTAGGGATGAGCCCAAATTGGTGGCCAACCTACTTTGAGCATCGCTTTGGATTTGCGGGAACATCCCCACTGGTTGTAATGGAAGGCAATGAGAAGTATCTTTTCCGGGGCAGTATCGATCGCATCGACGTCCATCAGACCACAGGTAACTTGCGGGTGATCGACTATAAATCCGCTTCTTCGATGAACAATAAAGATTTCATCCTACAAAAAAAACTTCAATTTGTCCTTTACGCTATGGCGGTCGAAGACCTCTTCAAGCTTGGGAAAGTAAGTGATAGCATCTACTTTAGTATCAATGCCGCCATGGAAATCGGGCCAAAAATGGAAGATATGACGGAGGAAAGCGATTCGAAAAAGAGCGAAATGTTTGCTGCCGCAAAACAAACCATCGGCCAGTTCGTAACCCAAATTCGAGCGGGTGAATTTATTCCCAAGAAACCTGAAGACGGATGCCCAAGTTATTGCCCGGCTTCGTCTTGGTGCTGGCATTACGTTCCAAAAGAAATATAAAGGGGAAATG
This sequence comes from uncultured Anaerolineae bacterium, assembly GCA_903882765.1. Lineage (GTDB taxonomy): Bacteria > Chloroflexota > Anaerolineae > Anaerolineales > Villigracilaceae > UBA5195. Next base: position 7,260 of record CAIRYE010000288.1, on the reverse strand, counting down.
ATGAACAAACTAGATGCCTTGATCGACTTTTTCGAACTATCTGAACAGCAGCGCGCGCCTGTTTTGCTCAATGATAAAAACGTGATCGTAACGGCTGGCGCAGGCAGCGGTAAAACCAGAACCTTGGTAGCTCGGTATGCCGCCCTGCTCTACCAATACCAAGATCCTCGTAAAGTGGTAGCCATCACCTTTTCTGATAAAGCCGCCCTCGAGATGCGTTCCAGGGTGCGCGATGCGATTGTCTCCCTCATTAAAAATGCCGAGAATGAACAGGACCGAGCGCTTTGGATAAGCATGAACCAAAAAGTGGATTCTGCCCGTATCAGCACTATTCACAGTCTCTGCGCTGAAATTCTGCGTAATCACCCCTCCGAAGCGGCTATCGACCCGCGCGCGGTGGTGTTAGATGAAGCCGAGATCGCCGCTCTTTTTTCAGAGGTGATTCGCGACACCTTGCAATCGCTAGCGAACGACCCTAAATTTGAACCTGTTTTTGAAAATATCAAGATCAGGAACATTGAAAAGATCCTCAAATTCTTCCTATCCAACCGATTACGGATCGATGATTTTCTTGGCGCAGTCCCCGATTACCATATCCGCGTTGAGGAGTTCTTCCAAATCTTCATGACCGACCCCGAGCTTCGTCCGTTGATCGACTTGTTAGCTAGTTTATCTGATAAAGAACTGATCGATGACAACCGTTATGAAATGGTCAAAGCACTGTTAGGCCAATTCAGTCAGATCGAAAGCTACATCGACCAAGGCAATTTTCCCGAAGCGATGAAGGCATTACACATCGCTCGTAACGAGTATATGAAATTGAACAAAGGTCGAAAAAACGTCCCTTCCTATAACACCTTGGAAGAGATCCGCACTCGTTACGACGCGGTATTCGGATCCGTCATCGATGGGCAAGAGGTCTTGATCGACCCGGTTTATGAATTGGTGAGGCGTTTAGTGACCGAAATGTTTGGTATCGTAAAACAAAATTACGAACGAGCCCTGCGTGACCGCCAAAAATTGGATTTCGATAGCTTAGAGTTCTACGCCCGAGAATTGCTGCAGATCCCCCATGTTCGCGCTCATTGGCAAAACGAGATCTCCGCCTTGTTGGTCGATGAGTTCCAAGATACCAACACCCGCCAGCGCGACTTAGTAGAAGCGCTCACTGAAGATCGGCCAGGAAAACTGTTTATGGTCGGCGATGCCCGCCAATCCATCTACCGTTTTCGTCAAGCGGATGTCTCCGTTTTTCGAAGTGTTTTGGAAGAAACATCCCAGGTTGGCTATCGCAAAGATCTCAGCGTTTCCTACCGCACAACTGAACCATTGCTCAACGCTACCGGCCAATTGCTGGCATCGGTAATGGGGACCGTGCAAGATCAATCCCGTCCCTATAGTATTCCTTACACGCCGCTCGAGGCAAATCGCAAATCCATCGAGCCGCATATCAAGCCGCCCCATATCGAAGTTCACTTGGCAAAAGGCTATAAAGATGATCTTCCACGCAAGGCAATGGGAAGAATGCTGGCGCAACGGTTGATCGAATTACGTATGGAAGAACAAATTAAAGATTGGGGCGATGTCGCCATCCTGTGCAGAGCGGCGAAGTCGTACGCTTTTTATGAAGATGCCTTCGAAGAATTTGGCATCCCCTATGTCACGGTCGCTGGCCGCGGGTTTTACGAGCGCCCCGAAGTGAGAGATGTCATCAACATTTTACGCGCCTTGGCCGACCCCACCGATGACCAAGCCATGGCGGGGTTGCTTCGTTCCCCGGCCTTTGGGTTATCCGATGCCGCGCTTTACCTGCTGCGTCAAAGCAATTCCAGCTCCCCGCGAAAATTCTTCTCCGCCCTCCGTATGGATCACCCTTCCATATCCGTTATCGACCAAACCCAGCTTAGTAACACCCGCCAGGTGATAGATCAGCTGCTGCCTTTGGTGGATCGAGTTCCTGTATACGAATTGATGAAAACCGTCATCAACACCACTCACTACCGCACCATCTTGGCGATGGCCGAAGGCGGCAATGCCTCGGGGAGAGAATGGCGCAACATTGATAAATTGATCAATGACTGCCAGGCGGCTCATCATTTGGTACTAAAAGATTACCTCGAGTTCATCGACACCATCGCTGAAGAAGGTGTTCGCACTGGCGAGGCTCCCTCCGAAGCACTTGGTGCGATTACCATAATGACAATCCACAAGTCCAAAGGGTTGGAATACCCCGTCATTGTCCTTGGAGATGCCTCGCGTGATCCATCTCCGCAAGGGCCGGTTGCTTTCATCGATCCAAGATCCGGTATCGTTTTTCGCACAGAAACGAACTCTGTTCACTACAAGATCGCTCTTCAATTGGAAAAAGACCAAGAGCGGGAAGAGCGCAATCGTCTGCTATACGTTGCTCTCACCCGTGCAAAAGATAAGTTGATCCTCAGCGGGCATCAGATGTTGGGGCGTTCCTCGAGCATAAAAGGGTGGATGGGCGATGTGAACGAAGTCCTCAAATTTGACGAAGAAAAATCACCGATCGATAAAATCGTAGGCGATAGCCACTACCGCATCCTGATCAGCGACAAAATGCCCGATGCTCCAAGCCACCCCGCCACCGCTCCAAGTGTGTTCGCGGAACCGAAATCGTTATCAGCTCTCCCGCTTTATCAGCCCATATCGCCGGGTGTTGAACCTGATGCCGTCGATGAAACAGCTCCGGTCGCGCCCCCTTTGCGCACAACCGGATATTTCTTTGATGAATCTCCTCGCGTAGAAGGCTCGATCATTCATAAAGCGATCGAATTGGGTTTAGACCCAAGCCAACCCTCCTTCGCGTCCTTTGTAGAAACATTTATGCTGAGCGAAGGCGTGGTTGATTCAACCCAAAAGGAGCGCATTGCCCGCCGTGTGAACACCTTGCTTACCCGATATTTGCGACACCCCATCCAGCACAAGGTCACCGCGGCGCAAGATCGTTACCACGAAATACCGTATACCTATATGGCTGGTGGTAGGCTGCAAAATGGCATCATCGATCTGGTGTACCGGAACGGGGAAGAATGGGTTGTGCTTGATTTCAAAACAAATCACATCAACACGGCTGAAAAGAAAACCACTTTATTAGCCCGCTATACCGAGCAGCTCGATCGCTATTCGGATGTGTTGCAGCAGCAGATGGGCATTCGAGTGAAAAAAGTCCTTTGTTTCCTCGATGACCATGAAAATGTGACGCTCACAGAAGTGCAATAATAAAAAAACAGCCCCGAAATTTTTTTCGGGGCTGTTCTGTTCTTCTCAAGAATTCTAAACAAATAATTCCGTAAGTTCAAATTTATCTACATCCACCAATCCTAGATCGGTGAGCTTTAGGCTCGGGATGACCGATAGTGCCATAAAGCTCAGCGCCATAAAGGGATCCACCAAACTGCTGCCCAGCGTTTTGTTCGCGCTGATCAACGCGTCATACTGTTGACGTACCACATCGATCGGTTGGTCGCTCATCAGCCCAGCGATCGGCAGCGGAAGTTTGGCGAGTACGCCTTGCGGTCCCACTACTACCATGCCGCCTTGCATCGCGATGATCTCCCTGACCGCTAATTCCATGCTAAGGTCATCTGCGCCGGCTACAACAATGTTGTGATGATCATGAGCAACGGTGCCCGCGATCGCTCCTTGCTTCAAACCAAACCCTTTGATAAAGCCCAAACCAACTTTGCCGGTACCAAAGTGCCGTTCCACCACAGCTAATTTAATGATATCGCGGGATGGATCAGCGATAGCCATACCATCTTGTACCAATGCTTTTTCGATCAAGTGATGGGTGACCAGTTGATCGGGAATGGTTTCGATAACCCGCATCATCTCTGATTTAGCGGGAATACTGAAGTTCAGCTTGTCAAGACGAACGTTCATGGTTCCACGGGTCTTGTTCGTTTGGGTAGGTTGCTCCCAATCCAACATCTTGCCATTTTCGGCCGCTAGCTTACCGCCGTAAAACACCATCTCAGGCTCTGGTGATTGTAGATCGCTGAAAACGATCAGATCGGCTCGTCGGCCCGGGGCAATAGCGCCGCGGTCAGTAAGGCCAAAATAGCGGGCGGGGTTGATCGTTCCAGCTTTGATCGCTAACAACGGGTCTGCCCCCGCTTTGATGGCAGATTTAATGATGTAGTTGATCGATCCGTCATCTTCCAGATCATGAGGATGGCGGTCGTCAGTACAGAGGCACACCCGGTCGATGGTATCTTTGTTGAAGAGACCCTTTAGGGCATCTAAATTCTTCGCTCCGGTAGCTTCCCGGATAAAGATGGTCATGCCCAGTCGAAGTTTTTCCATCGCCTCATTCAGATCCACGCATTCATGGTCCGAGCCAACCCCCGCCGCGATATAAGCGTTCAACTCCTTCCCCTTTACACCCGGGGCGTGGCCATCGATCGGTTTGCCTTCATAGACTTTGATCTTCTGCAGCACTCGTCTATCGCCATACACCACACCGGGGTAGTTCATTACCTCGCCCAGCCCAATGACCCACGGGTTGTTGAGCAAGGTTGCTAGATCATAAAATTCTAATTGGGACCCGCTTGTCTCCATATTTGTAGCTGGCACACATGATGGCGCGTCAACAAACATGCTCATCGGTCCGTATTTCGCGTCTTGCAGCATAAAACGGATACCCTCCAGACCAAGCACGTTGGCGATCTCGTGCGGGTCAGAGATCACCGTTGTGACACCGTGAGGAATGACAACCCTGGCAAATTCGCGAGGGGGTACCATCGAACTTTCGATGTGAACATGTGCATCGATAAACCCTGGGCATAAATACTTACCATCCAGATCGATCTCCTTCACCCCCACATAACCTTTACCAATGCCAGCGATCCTATCTTCTTTTATGGCTACATCGGTTAGGTACACCTCGTTGCTAAACACATTGACCAGCTTGGCATTTCTGAACACCAAGTCCGCTGGTTCTGCTCCCCTGGATACCAGTAATAACTTCTCAGTTTCCATTCAATGGTTCCTTTCTTTCTAATTATTGTAATTGATTTAGCCCTTTCAGAGATGATGTTAGGGAAAAATGGGGCGGAAAGATTGTGGGTAACCGGGCTGGAATTTTGCTCATTAAAAAAGCTTGATCAAAGGACAAACCTCTGGAAAATTTAGTACAGATTGGGGATGTGAGAAAAGCGATTTACCCACTACAATAATTTCGGATTCCAGAGGTTTCACTCAGGAAAAATTGACAATATGCCAATAGTATCAAGGATAGTTCCCGAACTCGATTTGCTCTATGTGCTTGTTGTTGGTGAGAGTAGTATGGAAAGTTTGATCGATTATCGATCCACCAAAATGAATATCGCCTTACTCGATCATCCAAATTTATCGATCTTGGTCGATTTCACCAAGGGAGATGTAGAGATCGGGTTACCAGCAATAAAGGCCTTAATGAAGATCAATAAACAGGAATATGAAGCCAAAGGTGATTTGCTGAAAACGGTTGTGGTTAGCAACAGTAGTTTTTCAATGATCATGGCCGAAACCATTCGGCTGATCGGGGATGGTTTGCCTCTGAAGCTGGAAGTTTATACGACTGTTCCAGATGCACTAAAAGGTTTAGGCCTCGAAGATCATCTTGAAAGAATCATCACAATGCGGGAAGAAATGCTCTTAGGTGGAGATACAACCGATCTCTGATCCCCTGTTTGTAAAAAAGACCTAATCAAACCAAAATAGACCGCCTGCTAAGACCGATCTTCTGTCGTGAAAATGGTGAACTTTTTATGTTCGCTGAATTAGTTGGAATAAAATAAGCGGAATACGGCTGATCTTTTCAAAAGCATTAAGGCTGGCCCTTTTGGTAAAAACGTCGAACTTATTAGCTTCGATCACATCCAAAATGCCTCTATAAAAACCGGATGCGGCTGCAACAGCGGCTTGCCCATCCTTCTCTAGGTAAGCGATCCCTTTTTCCGATTCCGCATATATTTCCCGAACCCGGAAGATCTGATACTTCATAAATTCAACCCATTTCGGGGTGATCGCTCCACTGGCTAATTCATCTTCGCTGATACCAAAGGAACGTAATTCGGTCAGCGGTAAATAGATTCGACCATTGCGCTGGTCTTCTCCCACATCACGCAAAATATTGGTAAGTTGTAACGCTACCCCCAGATTGATGGCATACCGCAATGCTTCGGCGGATTTGAAACCGATGATGTACATACTCATCAATCCGACGGTAGAAGCGACGCCGTAACAATAGGTGGATAGGTCTTCAAAGGTTTCATAACGATTTTGGGTTAGGTCTCTGGCCACGCCATCGATCAGCTGCAATGCATAGCGGGGCGGTATGTTATAGCAATTTAAAACATGAGCCCACGCTCGAGCGATCAGGTCATCCTCTAGTGGGGCAGTATCGCCCGAAACGACCTCTCGCCAATAGGATAGCTGAGCTTCACGATCATCTCCGTTGCCTTCATCCACAATATCATCCACGGTGCGGCAAAAAGCATACAACACTCTAACCGAGTCTCGTTTTCCTTCAGGCAGCAGGCTGGTCGCCAAATAAAAGGATCTGCTATGCTGCTTGGCTACCTCAGCGCATTGAGAGAATGCCAAATTCAAAACGCCGTACTCGTCCCGACGATAAACCGAAACAGGGTTTGCGATCGGCGGAAGCATCGTGCCAGCGAGTGATATTAATATGTTTTCCCAATGTGCTTGCATAGATTACTCCAATCGTACATACATTTTACAGATAATAATCAAATTGTCAAGTAATTGTAAAGATATATTGACAAAACATAGACAAAAGGTATAATCTGGGTACAAATAAACAACAAAGGTATTACGAATCAACAGGAGCTTGTTATGACAATAAAACCAACAGCGGTAGTGATCGGCGCGGGCATTGGCGGTATCGCCACCGCCGCCAGGCTGGCAAAGAGCGGCTATGATGTTACGGTGCTTGAAAAGAATGAAAATTCTGGCGGCCGATGCAACCAAATTCTCCGGGATGGACATCGATTTGATGTTGGTCCTACCCTTTTTTTAATGCCTGAAGTATGGGAAGAAACCTTCGCCTTTTTAGGCGAGGAGATGAAGAATCATCTCGATCTCACACGGATCGACCCTACCTACAAAGTGCATTTCACCGACGGGCTTCAGATCCAGCTAACATCCAATATTGGGGCTATGCAGGAGCAGCTTTAAAAAGTGGAAGCGACCGCCTTCACTGGTTTCTTGAACTACATCGCCGAAGGG
>CAIRYE010000287.1 GCA_903882765.1 uncultured Anaerolineae bacterium | reverse complement strand
TCAAATTGAACTGCAATTTGATTAATGTAAAAAATTAAGAATCCTTCTAAAGGTTACCTTCCGTAGATGATTGGATTCTAAGCTTGGGCTTAAATTTTTATTTATAAATAAGTTTCATACAAAAAGGAAATGAGGTTTGACTATGTACACTGTTATCAAAACACAACGTTTTATTTTTGTAATCTTATTCATGATTGTTGTAACGTTCATATTGATTGGATGTAAAAGCGTAACTAGTGATGTAGATAATTCTGCCCTATCTGAAGCAGATAGATATTTTTCAACGCTGAAGACTAAATGGGCTGGGACCGAACCGGGGTCGATAGTTTCAATATCAGAGATCAAGGAAGTAAAAGAAACTTCCAATGGTTATGAATTTACAGTGGAAATAACTTTTTACAATGGACTAGTTCAAAAAAATTATCTCGAAATCGATCGAACAAGTAACGGGTCATTTGTGGTTGTAAAGATGAGAAATTATTAGCAAAAAAATTTTCGGTTTCGGTGAATTGGAATTTGTAACGCGTTCGTCCTGTGTCCAAGGTCTTATCTTGGTCAGTTTACAATGGAGAACTACCCCCTACAAAAAAGCGCTGGCGAAATCGCCAGCGCTTTGTACAACCAAATAACCTAACTGCGGTAGTAGTTGTGCGGTTTGAATTGCAGCACTTCGTCGATCTTACCCATTACTTCGGGGGTTAGCTTTGCCACGACTTCAATACTCTTCATATTTTCTTCCACCTGGCTCACGCGGCTGGCGCCGGTGATGACGGTGCTGACGTTTTTGTTCTTTAAGCACCAGGCGATGGACATCTGCGCGAGGCTGCAGCCAACTTCATCGGCTATGGCGGCCAGGGCTTTTACGCGGGCGATCTTTTCATCGCCGGTGAGACGGGGCAGAAGCCACTCGTAGCCGGGGAGTGCGCCGCGGCTATCCGCTGGGATGCCGTTGTTGTATTTGCCGGTGAGCAAGCCCGAAGCCAGCGGCGACCAAATGGTGCTGCCGATGCCGTAATCCTTGAAGAGGCGGGCGTACTCGTTTTCGAAGCGTTCGCGGGCGAACATGTTGTATTCGGGCTGTTCCATCACGGGTTTGTGCAGGTGGTGGCGCTCAGCGATCTCGATGGCGGCCATGATGTCGGCGGCGGGCCATTCGCTGGTTCCCCAGTAAAAGGCTTTGCCTTGTTCAATGATGCTGTGCATCGCCCAAACTACTTCTTCCAAGGGGGTGGTGGGGTCGCCGCGGTGACAAAAGATCAGGTCGATGTAATCCATGCCAAAGCGTTTTAGGCTGCCATCCATGCCTTCCATCATACGTTTGCGGTTGAGGGAGTTCTTTTCGTTCACACCTTCGTTTAGGCCCCAAAAGAATTTGGAGGAGATGACATAGCTGGATCGACGCCAGCCCAGTTTACGCAGGGCTTCGCCCATCACTTGTTCCGATTTGCCACCAGCGTATACTTCGGCGTTATCGAAGAAGTTTACGCCCGCGTCGTAAGCGGCTGCCATACAATCGGCGGCTAGGTTGGTATCAACCTGGTTGTGAAACGTAACCCAAGAGCCCAGTGATAATTCGCTGACTCGTAAACCTGAACGTCCTAAGTGCCTGTATTCCATTTGGTAAGCTCCTAATTGTGTGGTGTTGTTTTATTCATCTTCAGAAAATTCTTCAACTTGGTAGGTCTGTACTTCGAGCATTTTGGTTTTCCATAAGGTGGGGCTGGCACCCATTTTTGCGCACAAGTGGCTCAAAAATTCTTCCTTGCTGGGTAATTGCTGCCAAACCTGGGGAAGGAAGGTAGCCCGTCGGGTTCCATCTTGCAGGATCACCCCATCTATGCCTACCCTAAGTTTGCCGGGCAGCTGATCGGGGCTATTGTACATTAGAGGTTGCGGCTGCGAGAGGATCGAGATCTCGATCTTGATGCTGGCAAGATCGGCAGCCTTTACCGGTGAAAAGCGATAATCTTCACTGGCGGCTTGGATGGCTCTTTCTTGCACATCCAGATAAAGCGGCTGGAAAGCTTGCAGCGAACCGATGCACCCACGCAAGGCGCCTGCTTTGGTAAGGGTGACAAAAACCGCGCCGTCGTTGATAAAAGCACTGGTTAGGGCGGATGGGTCTACCCTGTAACTCTTGCCGTTCTGTAAAAACGTTTGAATGGTTTTGCGTGCCAACCCTAACAAAAAAACTTTTTCTTCTCGCGAGAGTGTTGTCATCGCTGCCCCTCCGCTTTACGATTCTGAAAGCGTACGGTACTTTCGGTTGTAATAAATCAAGGGTTCGGCGGGTTGTTCGCTGGTTACTACTTCTAACACCTCGCCAATGAATATGGTGTGAGTGCCCGAGCCAATGGTGGTGACCACTTTGCATTCGAGGTGAGCCATTCCACCTTTGATGAAGGGGATGTTCGACCGGATCTTGAAGGTTTCTACCTGGCTTAGGCGGTTCTCTTCATCGGCAATGCGGCCGGCAAATTTATCCGATATCTCTTTTTGGTTGTCGTTGAGAATATTGATGCCGAATGCCCGCGAGCGCATGATCAGGTCGTGGGTGCGGGTGTTTTGTTGTAATGAAACAAGCACCTGGGCAGGTTCAAGCGAAACAGAGGTGAAGGAACTCACCGTCATTCCGTGCCTCATCCCCTCGTAAGCGGCAGTAACAACTGTTATGCCCGTAGCCCAAAAACGCATCGCGTTTCGTAATTGTTCCGAATTTTCTTCCATTTACTTACTCCACTACTCTCATAATATTTAAATTTTTATGTCTGGTCAAGCAACTCATTATAACTTCATATTAAAACAAGCCCGCTGAGGTAAAAATGATAGTATAGTATCATTATTATGCCTATGGAGACCGAAGAATTCACCGATTTTGAAAGACCAAGCCGGCGTGAAAGAACCGCCCCCGTGCGTGAAAAAAAACGCCCCGGCTTTATCTTGCCTACCATCCTAACCGCGATGTTGGTGGCGACGGTTTTCGTTTCTATTACCCCCGACTTTTTCTTGGGCAATCTCACCGACCAGTTCAAAATGATTTTTTCGGCGCAACAAGGCGCGATCGTGCTCAACGATCGATTGACCAAGGATGTGACCGTTGGTATTGTTGCCGGCCATATGGGCAATGATTCTGGCGCGGTGTGCCAAGATGGCACTACTGAAGCGGATGTGAACCTGAAGATCGCTACCCTTGTTCAGCAAAAGTTGATCAGCCTGGGGTATGCCACTGACCTACTAAAGGAAATGGATCCTCGGCTGGAAGGCTATAAAGCCGCGCTGTTGCTATCCATCCATAATGATTCCTGCGATTACGTGAATGATCAGGCCACTGGATTTAAGGTTGCCGGCGCCATTAGCAATGTAGATGAAAAATTATCTTCTCGCTTGGTAGCCTGCCTAAAGACGCGCTATCAAGAGTCTACCAACCTGCCTTGGCACGATAGCGTCACCAACGATATGACGCTTTACCATGCCTTCGATGAGATCGACCAAAACACACCGGCTGCCATCATCGAAACTGGTTTTCTGAACCTAGATTATGATATTCTAACCAAAGATACAGCAACCGTTGCCAATGGTGTTGCCAACGGCGTTATTTGTTTCCTTCAGAACGAGAACATACTATCAACAGAAACTCCATAAGGGTTAGTAGGTGCTTATGAATCAAAACCACATCATCGCATACGATTATTTATCTCAGGCTCAGCAGGCATTAAAAGCTGGGGATCGAAAAATTGCGCAAGAATATTGCGACCTTGCCAAGCAGATAGCGCCGGATCTCGAGGAAGTATGGTTGTTACAAGCTTCTCTCGCCACCCCGCAGGAAAGCATTGCCTTCCTCGAAAAAGCTTTCGCGATCAACCCCGGCAGCGAGCGTGCCAAACGCGGAATGGTCTGGGCTCAAAACCGCTTGCAGCAGGAAAACGCCTTTCAGCCCGAAGAACCTGCCACTGAAGTTGCAGCCGAACCGAGCGAACAAATCCCAGCAGAAACAACTTCCGAACCGATCGAACAAATCCCGGCAGAAACAACTTCCGAACCGATCGAAGAGATTCCTGCATTCGCAACCACCCAGGTGGTCGATGAAAAGAGTGTTCCTAACGTCATCAAAACCGCGGCCGCTCCAAAACGAACCGCGATCACCGTGATCACTGTTTTGGTATTGGTAGGGCTGATCTTCGCCGGTTGGTTCTTCCGAGATACCATCAGCAGCAGCATCCACATTTTGTTGAACAACACCAGCGGTGGCACAACTTGGTCCGATGTTGATCTATCGGGAAAAGGTACCGCCACGGATGCCCCCATTGCCGCAACCGCAACCAGCGGTATAAAATCAACTTCCTCCGAGGCTGGCTTAACGGCAAGCCCGGTTCCCTCGCTAACATCCACTAGTGTGCCTACCGATGTACCCTCCGCCACCACTGAACCTACCGCAACCGAGGTGTTGGTCACTGTTACCCCCAATCCCGAAACTCTGAACCAGCCGTCTCCCACCCCGCTGCCCACCGATACTTCAGAGCCTACCTTTGAGCCATATGAAACCGCGACCGTTACTGCCTATGAGGAACCCCCAGCGGATGTCGCCGTGTATGGCGGCGAACATTGGATCGACGTAAACCTTTCGCAGCAAATGGTATATGCCTACGAAGGGGAAAACGTGGTCAATTCCTTCATCGCCTCAACCGGCACTTGGCAATACCCAACTGTCACTGGCCAATACAATGTCTACTTAATGATGCCTTATAAAGATATGTCGGGGGATGATTATTATTTGCCCGATGTTCCCAACACCATGTTCTTCTACGAAGGATATGCCATCCATGGCACTTATTGGCACTCTAATTTTGGAACACCGATGAGCCATGGCTGCGTGAACCTATCCATATCTGATTCCGATTGGGTCTACCAATGGGCATCGGTTGGAACGCTCGTCAACGTACATTATTAGGGCGTGCTCTTTTGACCAATAAATCTCTTTTTGCCGGGTTAGTATTCGATGAGTTCGACCATGTTTTGGAAACGGGCTATGTGGGCGAGGACCCGGTATACATCATCTATGACGCTGGTTTTAAGAAGCACATCCCGGCTGAGAAGATCGACAAGATCGTCTTGAATGAGATCAAAAAAGCTATTCAGGGCCAAGAGAATTTTTTGAGTGAGCAAGCCGCTAAAATGATGGGTACAGAGGATGTCTTTAGCAAAGCGCTGATCGAAAACCAACTAAAAAATATTGATAAACAATTTGAACCACTCTTGCAAAGCGGTATTCCCGATGATCTGCGCGCCTATTTGGGAATGTCCGGCTTTAAGGTAACCGTGGATTACCATGGAGACCTGTTGGAATTGCAATCGGGTGGTAAGAATGTTGGCGAAGATTAGTTAAAAACCCCAAAAGCAGGAACTTTTACAAAAAATTTCCCATTCCAAAATTAAATGAAAACTCTTGATAGTGACGGTATCACTGACCCTTATGGTCCAATTGGCCGGTTCCTTCCAAACCTGCCGGCGGGTATTGTCAAGATACAAAACAACCCCGGCCAAAAACCACGCGAGGTTTTGTATGACCCAACCGGTGTTTCCCCTGAACTGATCCTTTCCCTGCTGCGCAAAGGTTACCGCGTGGCTTGTTCTGTTGGCAACCCGGTGGACCGCTTGCTGATAGAAACCCTAGCCTCTCCCCCCTCTCTCGAAACACTCAACGCCGTAATGGCAGACCTATCGATGCTGCGGTTTGAGGGAACACGCTTCGAAAAACATATCTTTGAAATGTTCGCCACCACCTGTTCCGCTTGCAACCGAG
>CAIRYE010000286.1 GCA_903882765.1 uncultured Anaerolineae bacterium | reverse complement strand
CCCTGCCAAATGTGCGCACCCATCTGCTCATCGGCGACCCCGTCGAGCAGACCGTCCACTTCATCAAGCAAGAGCAGATCGACCTACTGGTCTGCGGCTCACGCGGCATCGGCAATTTTGCCGGCTGGCTGCTTGGCAGCATCTCGCGGGACCTAGTTCGCTTAGCCCCCTGCTCGGTATTGGTCTATCGCAGCTAAAGGATCTCACCCAAAAAAAGAAAAGGCCAGGGTCTGCACCCTGGCCTTGTATATTCTTACGCAGTCACCGATTGCTTTTTGGCAACTAGATCTTTGATAGCGAACGGCAGGTACAAGATCGTAAAGGTCGCCAACCCGATCAACTCCAAAAAAGGAATATAGTAAGGCCACGCCGGCAGCAGATCGATCAACGAAGCCGTAGGTGGTTTGTGGTTGATGAACAAGTAATTGCTGCCCAACCCCAAGTTGATCACGAAAACCACCGCCATATAAACATTAGCAACCAGCATCACCCGCAGCAAGCTCTTCCAGGTTGGCCTATACCCCTCCACCACCGTCATCCAAACAGCGCTAAGGATCAGCAAACTGTGGTTGGTAACGGTTTGGATATAACGGAAATGCGGAAAGCCATAAATGCCCGATTCCGGCGTAAGCACAGCCTGCAACGCCCCGCCAATGCCCATAAAATACACAAACGGGTAGATCGATTCGTTCTTGGTGATCAGCATATAGCCGGATAGCCATATCAAAATACTGCACATATGCAGCGGCAGCATCGTATCCATCGTCCACATACCGTTCACAATGTTCCACAAATGCCAGCTGCTTTCGATCGTCCACAACCCTATCGCCATCACCACCCTCACCCGCTTTTTCGAGGTTTCGCCAATGTTCTTGGCATTGAACACCGCCACAATGGCAGCCAACAGAACCAGCAACGAGATGAGGTGCGCGGTGCCAAACAGCACAAACGGCGCGCCAGTGTAATCTACAGCAAAGTATTGGCCAATATTCATACGATCTTTTCTCCTTTACCGAATGGGCGAGCGATTTTGGTTAGCTTCTTTTCTTAGCGATCAGTTCGATCTCAACCAGCGCGTTCATCGGCAGCCCAGCCACCGCCACCGTCGTGCGTGCCGGGTAAGGCGCCGAAAATTGTTCCAAATAAACCTGATTCATCCCAGCGAAATTGCTCATACTGGTCAAATAAACATTCACCTTCATCACATCATCCATCCCTAACCCAGCCGCCTCCACCACCGTTCGCAGGTTCCTAAAAGCCTGCCGGGTTTGTTCAGCTATCTCCCCCGCCACCAACGCGCCGGTAGCCGGGTCTATCGGGGTCTGGCCCGAACAATAAAGCAGATCCCCCGCCCAAACGGCCTGCGAGTAAGGGCCAATCGCCTTGGGGGCGTCGTTGCTGTTCACATTAAGTCGCGGCATAATTATCTCCATCCATGCGGAAGTATCATACAATTCAACCTATTTTAACACCAGCCCGCCGTCCTTAGGTGCACAAAATCCAAAACTCACCTCAGTTCTTTAACCCATTGGATGATGAAAAGGGTCTGTGGCAAGAGTAGCTCATCGCGCCAAAGGTACTGCCGCCCCTTTCCGCTTCGACAACCCATCGATGATCGCCGCATTAGGCATCTTCAACAACTCACAGTGCCCCAACAGCACCCTGCCGCGCCGGTTCCCCCTCGCGCCAGGCAACCGCAAACATGCGTGCCGCCTGAAATAGCCAAACACCCGCAACCTCGCAAAAAAAACCGCGGTTTCAGCCGGCTCGGCAGGCACCCCAGCACCTTTTCCCAAAGGCAAAACCGCGCCAAACCCTCGGCAACCACCGGTAGATGGGCATAAATTGCGCTCACCATCAGCGGTGTTTCCATCAGCCCGCTTCAACCCACCAAGCTCAACCTTAGCACTGCCCACCCAGCTCCAAAGCCTCCCACCATTCGCTTCCGCATCAATGATCCCAAAACGCCGCCGTATCCCAATGAATACTGTATAATGCTTACAATTATTATCCTATTTGTCTTAGTTCAAATGATAAAAGCGATAACAATAACCACAAAGGCATCTATCCCGGGCTACAAAATCCCTGGCATAGGTCCCTTCCAAAACGATCCATCAAAGGAGCAGTAAAATGAAAAACAAATTATTCAGCATCACCGCCCTGGTATTTTGCCTCGGCCTGGTCTTAACCGCCTGCAACGCCATCACCCACACCATCACCATCTCCAACAACGGCACCGTCAACTACTGCGAGCTGTTGGTATCCCCTTCCGGCGCCGATGCCTATGGCGATAACCAGCTGCCCGATGGCGAAACCGTCACCCCCGGCAACAAGTTTGATATCACCGTAGAAGAAGCCGGCGATTACGATGTTCTGATCGTCGCCTGTGATGACGCCGGCGAGCAAGTTCTCACCGTTTCGGTGCCCTAACCAACCCCAACAGCCCCATTCGAACCCAGGGCAAGGGCAATCACCTTGACGAACAGGGCTCTTAGGATAAAATAGAAAGGCAAGCCGGGGCGATGGCGGAATAGGCAGACGCAACAGACTTAAAATCTGTCGACGAGAGTCGTGAGGGTTCGACCCCCTCTCGCCCCACAAACAACCTCATGAAAATGAGGTTGTTTTTATTTTTCAAAAAAGCTATAAACACCCCCAACCCTTGCCCTTCCTTTGCGTTATTGGCGGCTTTGCGTGAGCACGCCCTTCCTCTTCCCCCCACCCTCCCCAAAAATGCGTATAATAAAACCAACAAAGGAACTTCCCAATGAACACCTTCAAACGCATCTCCCTGCAAGTTCTCCTCACCCTCGGCAGCGGCATCGCCGGAATGCTAATCGGCGCCCTTTACGGCGGCAACTACGCCACCGATTTCGTCTTTATGGGCGTGCGCGGCTACGAGGCCACCGGCCAGTTGGGCGGCATCCTCGGCTTAGTGCTGGGCTGCGCCCTTAGCATCCGCTTCCTTCGCCAAGAACTTTAACCGAAAGGCCGCCCATGTACTTCGACCGCCAAGCCCTGGAAGAATTAGAAGACAAAGCTCTCGCCCCCTATGGAATGCGCTCCAAAAATTCCAAGGGCAGAGCCTTCCTCGACCAAGAACCCTCTTACCGCACCATCTTCCAGCGCGACCGCGACCGCATACTACACACTTCCGCCTTCCGCCGGCTCGAGTACAAAACCCAGGTCTTCATCAACTACGAAGGCGATTACTTCCGCACCCGCCTCACCCACACCCTCGAGGTAGCCCAGATCGGCCGCACCCTGGCGCGCGCCCTCGGCGCCAACGAGGATCTGGTAGAGGCCATCTGCCTGGCGCACGATCTCGGCCACAGCCCCTTCGGCCATTCCGGCGAAACCATCCTGCAGCGCCTCATGAAGGATCACGGCGGCTTTGACCACAACCGCCAATCCTTCCGCATTGTCACCGAGTTAGAGCAGCGCTACCCCGCCTTCCCCGGCCTCAACCTCAGCTGGGAGGTGCGCGAAGGCATCGTCAAGCACGAAAGCGAATACGACGTATCCGACGCCCGCGATCTGGACCCCCAGCTGCGCGGCAACCTCGAAACGCAGATCGCCAACGTTGCCGATGAGCTCGCCTACACCACCCACGATCTCGACGACGGCCTGCGCAGCGGTATGATCACCCCGCAAATGCTCAACGGCATCGCCCTATGGGAGATCCTCGCCGAAACCTTCAAATGGACCGGCCCAGAATTGGACGAAATGCAGCGCCACCAAATGATCCGCCAGCTGGTTGGCCTGCTCATCTCAGATATGATCGAAGCCACCGATGACCGTCTTCGCCGAAGCAACGCGAAATCAGTCCTCGATATTCAGAAATTGAATTACAATGTTATAGGTTTCAGCGATGATATGATCCGCCGAAACCGAGAAATGAAAGATTTCCTTTTCCAAAATTTATATCGCCACTACCGAGTGATACGGATGCAAGTGAAGGCAGAGAATATTATAAAAAATCTTTTTGAAGCGTACGTCGCGGAACCAGCCATGCTTCCCACTCAGTTCCAAAAACTGATCCCCGCCAAAGGGTTGCAGCGTACCGTTTGCGATTACATCGCCGGCATGACGGATCGATTTGCCATAGACGAACATCAGCGATTATTTGATCCCATCTTAAAGCCCTAAACGAAACTTTTTCACCAAAAATTTTCTTCGGGCTCGTTACCACTCACAGCCCGGATTTTGATATTATTAGGAGGATTCCGTGACAGAACCAATTTATTTAACCCCTGAAGGGGCCGAAAAACTAAGAACAGAGGTAACCCAGCTAAAAGGCCCAGAACGTATCGCGCTTGCCAACCGCCTGCGTGAAGCCATTCAAATGGGCGATCTCTCAGAGAACGCCGATTACCACAAAGCCAAAGAAGACCAAGCTTTCCTCGAAGGCCGCATCCAAGAGTTGGATTACATTCTCAACAATGCCCAGATCGTGGAAGCGGTAACCCATAGCGAATACGTCCGCGTTGGCGTTACCGTCACCGTGCAAGAAGATGGCGAAGAACCGGAAAAATACCACATCGTCGGCGCCCAAGAAGCCAACGTAAAAGAGAGTAAGATCTCCAACGAATCCCCCATCGGCCGCGCCCTCATGAACCACAAGGCTGGTGATATCGTTAGCGTAACCACCCCCGAAGGTTCCATCAACCTAAAAATTCAAAGTATCGATTAAATCCGCCCTACTAAACCCGCCCTTTAATACCAAAAGCGCCTCGCATTTGCGAGGCTCTTTTGGTTAAAAGTCACTTAATCCGTTCGTTTCAAGATCATCAGCGAGATATCATCGCTCAGCGGAGCGTTCTCAGTAAAGCTGTTTACATCCTTCAAAATAGCGCGCAGCACCTCTTCCGGCTCTTGCCCCAAGGCCGCTTCCAACACCCTCACCAGGCCCGCCTCACCATACGCCGCCATCCCCCGCGAAAACGATTCCGTCACGCCGTCGGTATAAAAACAGATGCTATCACCCTGTGCCACGGTCACGCTCTTTTCCTGGTAATTCGCCTCCTCCAACACCCCCAGCGCGATGCCAGTGCGGGTCAGCGTGGCCGGCTTGCCTTCATGAAAAAAGATGGGCGGGTTGTGCCCGGCGTTGGTATAAACAAAGTCGCCGCTGTTCTCATCCAAGATACCAAAGAAGGCGGTCACGAACATGCCCTGATCACAATCGGGGTACAGTTTCGAATTAAGCCAATTTAACACGCGTGCAGGCGAATCGAACAACAGCACCGCCGCGTGCAGCAAGGAGCGCGTAAGAGCCATAAATAACGCCGCTGGGATGCCCTTATCCGCCACATCCGCCATAAAAAACCCGATCCGCCCGTTTCCAAGCGGCAGCACATCATACAGGTCGCCGCCCATTTGCGTAGCCGTGATCCAGGTGCTGGCCAAGGCCCACCCCTGCGGCAGCGTCACCGATTTCGGGATGAAGGTTTCTTGTATCTGCCGCGCTACCTTCACTTCCAACTCCAAGCGTTCTCGCGAGGTCTTTTCCATTTGGTAGTTCTCATTTTGCAACGCCAAGGTGATTTGCTGCGCTACCCCGTTCAAGATCTCGAACCGCCGGCTGCGGAACCGCCTTCCGCCGATCGCTTCTTCGATCACCAAAACGCCGTACACATCACCCTTCATGATCAACGGCAAGGCAACCAGCAAGCGGTCCTCACTATTGACCATGTCGTCAAACGTACGTTCCTCATTCACCGCGGCGTGTACCCATTTTTCAAACCCCAAATAAGCCTCGCTGCTCAAAACCATGTTCTCATCGCTTACACAAGCATCCAACAGCGGGAACTCGCCCGTCTGGTACGCTCGCCAAAAAGTGTCGTATTGCTCCTCAGGTATGCCATACTCTTCCAGCGGAACCAGATACTCGCCTTGCCGTTGGAAGATCACCACCCGCTCCACCCCCACCAAGATCGGCAAAATACGCGAGATGGTAACCAATATCTCGCTGAGGCTGGTAAGGCTCACCACCGCCTGCGCCACCTGCAACAACGCCGCTGAGGCGTACGCTTGCTCCTGCGCCGAATCATACAAGCGCGCGTTTTCAATGGCTACGCTGGCGTAGCTGG
>CAIRYE010000285.1 GCA_903882765.1 uncultured Anaerolineae bacterium | reverse complement strand
GGGGAAGAAGCCTACGAAGGGATCGATCCTGGTAAATTTTAGGCCGTATAGTACGCCAGCGGCACCACCGAGTAAACCACCTACGAGAAAGGTGAGAGAAATGATGGCATTGACGTTGATACCCATTAGGCTGGCGGTAGTACGATCCTGCGCAACGGCACGAATGGCTTTACCGACACGGGTAGCGTTTACCAAATAATTTAAGCCAACCAACATGACCATGGCGATGACTATTACGATAATCGATTTGACAGATACGCCTAACTGAATGGCTGCGTCTGGTCCAAAAACATTTATTCTGCTATCGAAATTGCCAAAGGTGGGGAAGGTTCGGTTAAATTGACCGGTGGTTAAGCTTTCGGTCAAGCGGATAGAGTCTTGCAAAAGAAAAGAAACACCGATCGCGGAGATCAGTGGGACAAGTCTGGAGGAAGACCCGCGGAGGGGTCTGTAAGCGATCCGTTCTACAGTTACTGCAAGTAAACCTGATGCAGCCATTCCGAGTGCTATCGCGCCGAGAAGGATCAAGAAAGCGACCGGTAAAGATACGCTAGCAAGGATCCCTTTGCCATCTAGAAAGATGAGCGTTTCAACGCCAACAAAAGCGCCAACCGCAAAAATTTCGCTATGGGCAAAGTTGATGAACTCAAGAACACCATACACCATGGTGTAACCCAGTGCGATGGCAGCGTACATAAAGCCAATGGTCAAACCGTCGATCAAAACTTGTGGAAGAAAATTGATAGCGTATCCAACCAAGGACAGATTGAACTTCGCCATGGAATACTCATGGGCAGGGGTTAGATCAAGAATGCCCGCAAGCAAAAACACAATTGCTGAAAGCACAAGAGAACTACCGATACTAAAAATAAAAAGCTGCCCAATTGGTTTTACTAATTCTTTTAACTTATTCATCTAGGCTCCTATTAGAAGCAAAAAATAATACTCCCGGTTTGCGAGGCAAACCGGGAGGTGTTTACAGAACAATAAAACTACGGAGCGGGAGGAGCGATGTCCAAAGTTTGGGCAATGCTGTTCTTGCTCCAATCATCAGGATTCGCGGAATCAACCTTGATGATGAAGTACTGAGCAGTGACGGGGTCACCGATCGAGTTGAAGGTGAAGGTACCAGTGATACCAGCGAAATCCTTGAGAGCGCGAATGGCTGCAGTTACAGCGGCGCGTTCGGGAAGTTTTCCACCATTGGCAACAGCGGCGTCTTCGATAGCCTTCAAACAAATGGCCATGGCGTCATAACCTTGGGCAGCGAAGGGCTGAGGTTCTGAGGAGTATTTGGCCTTGAAATCAGCGATGAATTTGGCTGTGCCGGGGTAAACAGCGGCAGGACCGGAGACGGTGGAGTAGTAAGTACCAGCGCCGGTGATCAAAGTCTCTCCACCGATCTTGGCGGCATCAGTTGAATCGAAGCCGTCGTCGGAAAGGAACATACCTTCATAACCCTTTTCGCGAGCCTGTTTGAAGAGGATAGCGGCCTGGGAGTACATACCACCGAAGTAAACAACATCGGGGCTGGAAGCAACGATCTGGGTGGTAAGAGCGTCGAAGTTAGCTTTCTCTTCGGTTCCTTCAAAACCCTTGTTTTCCATGCCGAGGGTTTCTGCTTCTTGCTTGAAGAATTCAGCGATGCCCTGACCGTAAGCGGTCTTGTCATGGATGGCGAAGAAGGACTTCATACCTTGCTGTGAAGCAAAGTTAGCGCCGACTTTACCTTGAACATCATCACGACCAACGATACGGTTGACTTCAGCGTAACCGCGGGTGGTGACTTTGGGGTTGGTGTTGGCAGGGCTGACGTTGGCCAGACCAGCGGAGTGATATTCTTCGGATGAAGGAATCTGAACGCCGGAGTTGTAGTGACCAACGACGCACATGATGGCGGGGTCAGAAACAATCTGTTTGGCATTCGCGACGCCGGTTTCGGGGTTACCTTGATCATCAAATGGGGCCAATTCGAGCTTGAAACCAAGAGCGGCAAGAGGTGCACCGAGTTGTTCCATAGCGAGTTCAGCGCCGTTTTTGATATCAACACCGACCACGGACATATCACCGGAGAGAGGTGACTGGGTGGCGATCTTGATGGTCACTACTTCAGCGGCAGGGGCTTCAGCAGCGGGTGCTTCAGCAGCAGGTGCTTCGGCAGCAGGTGCTTCGGCGGCGGGGGCTTCGGTAGCGGGAGCTGCGCAAGCAGACAACAGCATGGAAGCGATGACCAATAAGCCAAGTAAACCAAATAACTTTTTAGACATTCTTTTCCTCCTTAAGGAAATTAGAAAAAAGTGTTCGTATAGAATATTTGCGTATTCATACGTTTTGTGAATATACAAGGTAATGTAAAACCGGTCAAGTGACAAAGGTCTACGGATTTTTGTTATTAATAATTCTAATAATAGAACTTAACTCGTATTAATAAAAATGATAAGAGAAGGATAATAAAATGCCCAGGATTTGGCCTGGGCATGTCTAGTTTTAGTGTCCGCCTAAGTAGGCTTCGATCACAGATTGGTCCTCGAGGAGATCATCGCCCGAGCCCTTCATCACGATCTTGCCGGTTTCTAGAACATAAGCTCTGTCGGCGATCGCTAACGCCATTTGAGCGTTTTGCTCGACGAGGAGGATACTGGTTCCTTGTTCGTTGATGTCTTGAATAATGTCGAAGATCTGCTCAACCAATAGGGGAGACAAACCCATTGAGGGTTCGTCCAGGAGTAGCAGGTCGGGATGAGCCATTAGACCGCGGGCGATGGCAAGCATTTGTTGTTCTCCACCGGAAAGTGTGCCACCGAGCTGATTTCGGCGCTCTTTAAGCCTTGGAAAGCGGCTGAAAGCGGAATCGATATCCTGCAAGATGACTGCTCGGTCACTGCCGATAAAGGCACCCATTTCAAGGTTTTCCCATACTGTCATTCGGCCAAAGATCTTACGACCTTCAGGTACCTGGATAATGCCCTTGCGAACGATCTGCTGGGCTGGGACTTTATTTAGGACTTCGCCATTAAAGGTTACGGAACCTTGGGCTGGCCGCAGCAAACCGGAAACCGTATTCAAGGAAGTTGATTTGCCGGCGCCATTCGCGCCGATCAGGGCAACGATCTCGCCTTTTTCAAGTTCAAAATTAATCCCTTGCAGCGCATGGATGGCGCCGTAATAAACGTGAAGGTCTTCAACTTTTAGCATCATGGCGTAATTTCTTTCGTTGTTGATATTTTTGAGTAAGAACGGAACCGCCTGGGCCAAGGTACGCTTCGATAACGCGTTGGTTGCTTTGGATATCCTTTGGCTTTCCTTCCGCTATCTTTTCGCCGTAATCCAACACCGCGATCTGGTCTGAAATATCCATCACCACGCGCATATCATGTTCGATCAGGATGATGGTGATCCCTAGATCATCTCGTAAACTGCGGATGAAGGAAGTCATGTGGCCGGTTTCTTGCGGGTTCATGCCGGCGGTGGGCTCATCGAGCAATAGTAATTTGGGTTTGTTGCCCAATGCCCGGGCTATTTCGAGCCGTCTTTGCGCGCCGTAGGGCAGGTTTTTGGCAAGATGGTCGCCAAGACCTTCTAGCCCCACAAATTTCAGCAGTTTTCTTGCTTCTTCAACCGTCGCGGAGTACTCGGTGCGGTGTCGTTTGGTGGCAAGCATGCTATCGATCCAGATGTTCTTTTGCTGTGGGTGTTGGCCGACCATAATATTTTCAATGGCGGTCATTTCACTAAAGAGACGAATGTTCTGATAGGTGCGTGAGATACCGATAGACGCGATGGTAAAGGTAGGTAAACCATGGATCTCATTGCCATTGTAAAGAATTTGACCGATCTCGGGGGTGTAATACCCTGAGATACAGTTGAATAGAGTTGTTTTTCCTGCGCCATTGGGGCCAATAATACTGGTGATCGATTTATCTTCCACCACCAAGTTCACATCATTGACAGCTGTTAGACCGCCAAAGATCTTGGAAACGTTGCGGGTTTCTATACAAATGGCCATGATTATTCTTCCTTGCCTGATTTTGCTAGATCAATGGGGTGTTCCAATTTTGGTCGTTGTGAAGGTAAGAAACCTTCTGGCCGAATTCTCATCATAACGATGAGAAGTACACCGAAAACCAGCAAGCGATAATTTTCGATTTCCCTGAGGATCTCGGGTAAGCCTTTGAGGGCAAACGCGCCGAGGAAGATACCTGGAATATTGCCGATACCGCCTACGATCACAAGGCAGATAACGTTGATGGAAACCATAAGGGCATGGTCATCGGGGCCGGTGAATTGGTTACGAGAGGCGAACAACGCGCCAGCAAGACCAGCCACCGCCGCGCTGAGGGTTAGCGCTAATAATTTTGATGAATAAGCATTGATGCCTGTAGCGCGTGCTACGGTTTCATCTAAGTTGATGGCGTACCATGCTTTGCCAGTGCGTGAGTTCTGTAAACGATAGGCAAAGAAGGTAACAACAAGAACCGCGATAATGATCAGGTACATAAAATCGATATCGGAGGTGATGCTGTTTCCTAGCAAGGTTGGCCCGCCTACTTTTTGCAGACCACGCGGGCCCCCAGTAAAATCGGTGAGCATATCGCTTTTGAGTAAAATACGAATGATCTCAGCCAAACCAAGAGTAACGATAGCGAGGTAATCACCACGTAAATTTAGGATCGGCAACCCAATGAGCAAGCCGGAAACGGCAGCGGCGACTACACCTACCGCCAAGGCGATCCAAAAATTCCACATAAGGTTATGGGGGGCAGGCGAGGTAAGCAGTGAGAAGCTATAGGCGCCAACGGCGAAAAACGCGACATAACCAATTACTAATTGGCCAGCCCAACCAGTGATGATGTTCAAGCCCAAACCTAAAAGGACGTAAATTCCAACTGTGCCAAATACATAGTTCCAATAGCTGCCCCATTGCCGTGGAATAATGATGAGGAGAGCGGCTAAAACGAGGTAAGAAGCAATTTTAAAATATTGGTTGTTTACTGTACTAACAACTTTCGGGGAACCAGAAAAATCGGAAACCGATCTTTTGGAGTTAGCAATAAAGTTCCTTAGAGATTGGTTGGTTCTCGTAAAATGAGCTAAGAAAGCCCCCGCAAAACTCGTGATAAGGGCGATACCAAAATGGTAAGCTCCACCTAGAACTGGGGTTTGATCGAAGAGAAATAGTTTTGTTGATTCTGGGCTGATGTTGACAAGGTAATTTCGGATATCAACTTTGATAATGAGCATCGTGCCAAAGAAAACGCTGATAACAAGTGAAAATACACCGAATACAAGACCGGCAACGAGCCCGTTCGCGATCGCTGGCATCATTTCGTCCTTGGCAATGGCGGGTTTTCTCGCGGCGGTGCTTCCGTTCCATAGCCCCATAAGAACCATGAAAATGACAAAAACCTTGAATTGATCGAGACCTTTGAAACCTTCATTCCCGATCAACTTCGCGACCAATTGGTTGCCGATCAGGGTAAACCCAGTCGAAAACATGATCAGGATGATGATACCGAAAACGATACCGGCATTCCTACCGTTTTTGAGGGATAAATTGCTCATAGTTTTTCCTCGGATAATTTCTCACCAAGAATACCTGATGGTCTTACGATCAGAACAAGAATGAGGATCGTGAAAGCGATCACATCCTTTAACTGGAAATCGATACCAAGGGCTGCCGGGCCGACCGCTTCGAGCATGCCGAGTAAAATACCACCGAGCATCGCGCCAGGAATATTCCCAATACCACCCATAACAGCCGCGGTAAAAGCTTTGATGCCGGGTAAGAAACCAGTATAGTGATTGACCAAGCCCATATGGATATCCCACATAACGCCAGCGGCACCGGCTAACATACCGCTGATGATAAAGGTTTTACTGATAACGTCATCAACATCTACACCCATCAGGGCAGCGGTGTTTTTATCTTGCGCCACAGCTCTCATCGATCTGCCTAATTTGGTTTTTTGTACAACCAAATATAAAGCAACCATCAATAAGGCTGAGAGAACGAGAGAAAAAACACCAGTGTAGGTGATCAATACAGGTTTCCCACTCACTAAAACACTCCAACCAGCGCTTCTCTCAAGGATCATTGGGTTGATCACATTTTTGCGGGTTGGCCCAAACAAAAGCATCGCCAAGTTTTGTAAGGCCGTTGACGCGCCGATGGCGGTGATCAACAATATTAAACGGGGGGCTTTACGAAGGGGGCGGTAAGCGATCTTTTCGAGAAAATAGCCTGAAAGGCCCGCTATAGTTACGCCGGCGACAAAGGCTAAAATGATCGAAAGAATTGGCTGGGAATTTAGAAAAGTAAGATCGGGGTCTGCTACCGTTGGAGTCGGGATGAAATTGAATAGCTCAAAAATAAAATACCCTCCAAAAGCGCCTAACATCATCACTTCACCATGGGCAAAGTTGATCATAAACATGATGCCGTATACGAGCGTATACCCGATCGCAATGAGGGCGTACATGCCGCCAAGGATCAAGCCGGAGATTGCGAAGCGTACCCAAATATCGGGAGTGAATTGCTGCCTTATGAACACTACTTCATAAATTCTGTATAACAGAAAAGATGAAATTAAGAATGTGATCAAAGGGCGAAGGAATTTTGAAAGCTTTATTTTTGAAATATTCTGATCAGATGTATTTTTCATTATTTGATCGCCTTGTTATTCAGTATGAATGGGTTGCCGCCTTATTACAGGCGACAACCCATTTTGCCATTCTCACCCAGGGTTCTATTCGAAGAATGACGGTATTTCAGAACTAAAAATTATTCAGCAGGAACCCAGACGCCGTCTTTGACTACATAGAAGACAGGGCCGGAAGCATTACATTCGCCATCAGCTTGGCAGGTGATGACACCAGCAATACCTTGGAAATCCTTGAGGCCACGAACGGCGGCAACAAGAGCGCCACGGGGGATGTAGAGGCTGTCGCCGCTAACTACTGCAACACTCTTGATGGCAGCGATCAAAGCGCTGGCGGAATCATAGGAGTTCCAGGTGTAAGCGGAAAGAACACCAGCATCTTCGCCGTAGGAGGTTTTGTAAACGGTGTTGAAGGCGGTAATGGCATCGGAAGCGGATGGGACGAGGGTGGCAGAGTAGACACCTTCAGCATTGGCGCCGGCTTTTTCGATGAAATCTTTACCGTAAATGCCATCGCCAGAGAAGAACTTGACGCCTTCGAGGCCAGCGACTTTCATTTGGTTGACGAGGACGGCGGCTTCAGCATTGTAACCACCAAAATAGATGGCTTCAGGAGCGGCAGCGGCTACGGAGGCGAGAGGAGCGCTGTAATCGGATTCACCGGGGGTAACAGCAACCAATTCACCAACAACTTCGCCACCAAGTTCTTTGTACTTGGCTTCTACACCCTTAGCAAGACCCTGACCATAGTCAGTACCATCGTGCATAACGGCAAGTTTCTTGACGCCGAGGGTATTGAAGAGGTAGGCAGCAGCGCCATCGGCCTGCTGAGCATCGGTGAAGGCGCTTCGGTTGAAGACGGTGGAACCAGCCTTGGTAAGATCAGGGTTGGTAGCCGATGGGGAAAGCATAGGAACGCCAGCCTTTTCGTAGATAGGCATAGCGGCTGAGGTAGCGCCAGAGAAGGCGTGACCAGCCATGGCGACGAAGGTGGGGTCTGTGACGAGCTTGTTAGCTACGGCAGCAGCGCCTTCGGCGGAAGCGAGGTCATCTTCAGCAACCAATTCAACCTTGAAACCTTCAACATCACCGAAATCGGCGACGGCAAGTTTCATAGCGTTGGACATATCGATACCGAACTGTGAGTAGTCACCGGTCATTGGTCCAGCGTAACCAAGTTTAATGGTTGAACCAGCGGGGATGACAGCACAGCCAAGTTCAGCGGCGCAGGCTTCAGGTTCGCCAGCGGGAACTTCAGCAGCAGGTGCTTCGGCGGCGGGAGCTTCGGCAGCGGGGGCTTCAGCAGCGGGAGCTTCGGTCGCAGCAGGCGCGCCGCAGGCGGCGAGCAGCAAAGCTACGATCATCAGTACAAAAAACAAACTTTTCTTCATTTTATTTCTCCTCCGAGAGTAAATTGGTCGTCACTTTTAATTGGGTCCTGGATGACACCCAACCCTTTGGGTTAAGTAACGGTTAAACGATCAACAGGGAATTTTTCATAATGCTTCCCTGATACAACCCTAACAATTCGATCTACACATTCCCAAACGTCCAAATAGGAAGTGTATAAGGGAGTTAACCCCAGCCGTATATTATCCGGTTCGCGGAAATCGGGAATAACATTCATATCCTCGATCAAGCTTCGGTTGATTCGGTACCCTTCAGGATGTTTGAAACTGATGTGGGAACCACGGCTTGTTGTCTCTCTTGGGCTTCCAAGCGCGAACCCAAGGGGGGCCAATCTTTTATCAAACAATGCGATCATGTAGGTCGAAAGCTGTTCGGACTTTTCGCGTAAGCGATCCATTCCTACTTCCAACATTAGATCAACACCTGTTTCCATGGTTTGCATAGAAAGGACAGGCGGGGTACCAGTAAGAAATCGGCGTATATTTGCCGCAGGTCTGTATTTTAAGTCAAAACTGAATGGAGCGGTGTCACCAAACCAACCCCAAATAGGTGATAACGCTTTTTCTTGCAGGTCTTTTCGCACATATAGGAAGGCGGGGGAGCCTGGACCGCCGTTGAGGTACTTGTAGGTGCAGCCAACAGCGAAATCGACATTCCATTCGTTGAGGGCAACTTTTACCGCGCCTACAGCATGGCTTAGATCCCAGAGAACCAAAGCGCCTTTTTTATGGGCATGCTCTGTGATGGCTTTGACATCATACATATAGCCGCTTTTAAAGACCACATGGGATAGCGTGACCAAAGCGGTATCTTCGTCAATCAAGTCGATCATTTGCTGAGTGGTGATTTTCATCCCGTCTTTGGCATGGGCAACGATCAATTGGCGACTATTTCCAAGAAAATAGTTACATCCCTGCAGCATATAAAGATCGGACGGGAAATTGAGGTCATCGGTGATGATCTTTTTTCTGCTGGCATTTAGCCAGATGGCAGACATGGCCAACTTATATAAGTTCACCGTGGTGGAATCACTAACGGCAACTTCGCCTTCACTGGCGCCGATCAACTTGGCGATCTTATCGCCGATGCGTATTGGAGCGTCGAACCACTGATCACCCCAACTGCGAATGAGTGCATTGCCCCATTGCTCTTTTACGATGTTTTCAGCATTCTCGATCGACTTTATAGGAAGCCTGCCAAGTGAGTTGCCATCCATATACACCATGGAAGGATCGCCATTGAAAATGCGATCGCGATATTGGCGTAAAGGGTCAGCCATATCGAGGGAGCGGGCGTGATCAGCGGTGATATCGGTGGTCATTGGCTTCCTTTAGAAAAATGCGAATAAGTGCCGTCGGCTAGTTTTTGTTTGCCGATCTCGAGCAGGTCATCGGGAATAACACGGTATGTTTCTCCAATGGAGGTATCTTGTGGATAACGAATCACAGTCCCATCGGATATTTTTTGTAACGCTTCCGCCATCAATTCGCCGGCTAAAATGGCGATGCGATAATTGAGGCTTTCGTAGGTATCACCGCGCAGCACGGGGAGTTCTCGTTTGACGATGATATCACCGGTATCGATACCGGGATCAATGAAATGAGCTGTCGCGCCTTGCGGCAGGTCTTTGTACAAAGCCCAACCAACCGATGAAGAACCACGGAGGGTAGGAAGTAAACCAGGATGGCAATTGATGGTTGCAAGATTCGCGGTTTGTAATATGTTGGTTTTTATAATCCTGGTACCACCGAGGACGAGGTAATCATAAGCGCCGGCTCGCAATAGCTCTTCGCAGCTGGTGTTGTTATGGTTTGAAACGGAGTAAATTGGGATGTTTCGCCCAACCGTGAGTTCGTTGATGCGGGGGGGAATGGGTTGCCCTTGGATGCGGGTAAGAAATTTATCGCGCTCAATATCGCCAACTGAAGAAACCTCTTGGAGGATAACTTCGGGTATGAAACCCTTCTCCAACAAGACTCGCAGCATTTCTCTGCCGTATGGGTGTTCTTCAATTACCAAGAAAGCAAATTTGAGCGCCATTGATCCAACTTCTATGTTTGTATATAAAATATTTAAACCCCAATTATAAAACAAAAAATTTAAGATAGGCCTTCTGTTTTGGGCAACTTTTCAATCAAACTTATCAATTTTGAAAGGTTATGGGTTACGGGTATTGGTTCTCGAGCCATTCCATTGGGTTTACCTGTACCCCGTTTGCCCAGATCTCCCAGTGAAGGTGAGCGCCGGTAACTCGGCCGGTTCCCCCTACGTAGCCGATCAGTTCACCTTGCTTTACCGTTTGGCCGGTGGTTACCACCGTGGAATCCTGATGCCAGATACCGCTAAAAATTCCCCAGCCATGATCGATGATGGTGGCATTGCCGCGAACCGTGAGCGGCCCGGAGAAGACAATAACGCCATCAGCAGGGGCAGTAATGGGTAAACCTGTACCGCCGCAAAAATCGAGGCCGGAATGGAAGGAATCAAAGGATCGATCGGTTCCAATTCCAACATAGGTTCGACGATTTCCATAGCGTGAGGTAAAGCAATCATTGAAATAGGACGGAGAGAGAAATAAACCAGACCATAGTTTTTGGTCGGTAATTTTTGAAACGAGACCGTTGATCAATTCAATTTCTGGTTCTGTCGCGGCAGGGTCTATGGTTGCTGGATCTACATTTAGAATGGGGTCCGCGGGATAATTGCCGGATTGAACGATCACCATTTGCTCAAAAGCCTCAATCGTGCCATCGGATCTGGTTGAAACAATGCGAAGGGGATACGGGCCGGTATTGAGCATGGCATGTACACCTTGAATGGCAACCAATTGGCCGGTTCCATCGGGGAAAAAATGGAGGGGTTTGTCTACCAACATACCAGAGATGGCGGCATCACCTTTTGGCTGCACAAATATTTTTACCGTACCGCCCTGTGTCATAGGGAGGGGTGAGATGATCAATTTTTCTAATGAGAAAGGCAATGCGCTTTGCGGGTTATCCTCGTTCACTTTATCGTCGTACAACACATCGGAGGGTAAAGCTTGCCAACTGCCGCCGAGTTGATTGATGGATAATATATCGTAGACGGTCGTTTCATTCAGAACCGCCGCTTCGAGGAGGGAGCTATCCGAAGGAAACGCCAAGCGGTTCGATAGAGGCTTGAAATTTTCTTTTTGAGGAAGAACCACCCCGAGCCCGGCAAAAAGTTCGGATGGGCTGGTGATGTGGTTGAGTTTGATGAGGTATTCGGGTTGGATCTGGTTCCGGCGGCTAAGGCTGGTTAGGGAATCACCAAATTGAACCGAATCCGTGATCAATAAACCTTCGATGCCTTCAAGCCCTGGGATCAATACTTGATCGCCGATAGCTAAGGTATTCGGGTCAATGGTTGGGTTCGCGTCCATCAGTTCTTGAAGAGTTAGCCCAAATCGGCTGGCGATGGAGGATAGGCTATCTCCGGGTTGAACAAGATAAGAGGGACCGCTCCCGGCATTCATCGGCATTGACAATGCCGGCGTATATAGTAGAAAGGAGATGCTAACAAGCAATAGCAGTGAAAGTTTTTTAATTTGCATGGGTCAATTGGAGTGT
>CAIRYE010000284.1 GCA_903882765.1 uncultured Anaerolineae bacterium | reverse complement strand
TTCCCAACCATCCACAACAGTCACTCCATTCTCTTTGAGCGCTTTCCAATACTCTAAATAACCAGGTTCGCCGTATTTTTCGATCGTAGCTAGCAAGAAGGCCATCCCTGGGGAGGAAGTAGCTGGGTTTTCTACCACTAATAATCCAAAATACTCCGGTTTGGTCAAATCATCTAGGCTTGTGGGAACAGTCAGGTCATTTTTGGCGAAGAAGGATTTTGAGTAATTAATACAGACATCACCGTAATCCACCGGCAATGCGCGATTCTTGAGGTCGAGACGGAAGTCATCGGGGACGAACTCGACCATAGGCGAGGCGTAGGTCTCAAAAATTCCGGCATCGAGCGCGCGAGATAAATAGGTATTATCCACACCAAAAAAGACATCAGCAATAGGGGCGTCCGTGGTTAGGATCGCTTTGTTGATCGCCGCACCGGCATCGCCTGATTTAAGGAAAGTCACTTTTGCGTTGTGTGCTGTTTCAAATTCCTTAATAACACCTTCTGAGACAGCGAAGGAATCATGCGTCATCACAACCAGTTCGGTAGGCGGTCCGGCGATTTCGGTCGGTTGTACGTCGGTAGCGGCGTTGTTCTCTGGCGCTGTGGCGGCATCGGCTGGGGCAGCGACCTCAGCTTGGGTCGCTACCGCGGGTTGGTTTTGTGGGTTCGTTTCCTCAACTCCTAAAGCCTGCGCGCAGGCGGTTAATAGGAAGATGAGTATGAAGGTAACAGTTATTATTTTTTTCATTTATTCCTCTCGTTCGTTTCTAATATGAACACAAAAAAGTGTTCCTTGATCAAATTCAATAGTACATAAATTAGTGATCATGCGGTTGCTTATTCCGCGAGATTGATTAGGGAAAAGGGTTTCCACATTTAAAGGATACTGCAGGCCAATAGTTGTTATACCTGTAACAGGAACTCCCCAGGGAATCAGTGAAATCGTGTCGCCCGGTTTGCCAACAATTTCTCGACCCTGATCAATGAAAAATGCTTCCGTGATCCCGTCTTCCAGTTTTACTTTCCTGCCAATAAATTTTGGGTCATCTAGGATCATCATATTACCAAGTGTTTGATCTACCCTTCCGCCAAACGCTCCAGTAACAATGATCTCTTCAACATCCATTTCAAGAGCGTACCGCAAGCAAAGATCTAAGTCTGTTTCATCCTTGTTTACTGGATGTTTGATGGTAGGGATCTTTTCGGCAAGGAGTAGATCTTGGTCTTCGGCTAGGATCGAATCGAGATCGCCAATGACGATAGTTGGAACTAACCCGATCTGGCGAATGTGATAATAGCCGGCATCCGCGGCAATGAGCAAGTCATCGTCGTGGATCATTTGCTGAACGAAATTGGGGTGAGGGAAATCACCGTTGGCAAAAATGTAAGCTTTCATACCTTTATTAAAAAAACCTCTATGCATTGGCAAGAGGTTGGAAAATTCATTTCAATCCCTCCGCCGGTACGATCCGGATCAGGTAATGCGGGTCGAGAAATAACTCTCCTCTCAGCCATAAAGGGCTCCCCGATGATGCTTTTGATAACTTATTGTATCCTAAATGATGTACGACTTCAATTATGCGGTCAATTTTTGATATACTTTTTATCAATGTCACCCGAAATTAATGAGGTTATTCGTTCCAATCGCCGAACCATTGCTATCGTGATCGATTCGCGGGGCAAAGTTGTGATACGAGCGCCACATAAAGTGCCGATGAGTGTGATCAATGCTTTTATCACCACCAAGCAAAGCTGGATCGATCAAAAGATCGCTGAGGCAAAGCAGCGAACTTCGAAACCGGAAACGAAATTCAGCGATGGGGAATCTTTTTATCTGTTTGGTGAAAAAAGGCAATTGAGGGTAACCGTTCAGGCGAAAAGCGCTTTGGCTTATCTCAATGGAGAATTTGTTCTTCATCCAACACGATCTGAAAAAGCTCCCCTATTATTTGAAAAACTTTACAAAAAGATCGCCAAGGACTACCTCACCGAACGCGCAAATTCTTTGGCGATGAAGTACGGCTATAAATTTGGTAAAGTAAGCATAACCTCTGCCCGTACCCGCTGGGGGTCTTGCAGCACCACAGGGACGATCAGTTTTACTTGGCGGTTGATCATGGCTCCGGTGGAGGTAATTGACTATGTTGTTGTGCATGAGTTGGTTCATATCAGTATTAAAGATCACTCCACGAGGTTTTGGAATAAGGTAGAAAGCTTGATGCCGGATTATAAAAAACATAAATTATGGCTAAAACAGCATGGAAGCGAACTTAGCCTTGAAGGAGCGCAATGAGGATCGGCTACTTATCAGGAAAGATGGAAGTGGTGGAGAACCCAAACAAAGGTGGAAAAGCCGTAATGGCAAAACACCTGATCCGAAAAGATGAATTGGTCGCCATTTGGGGTGGATTTATTGTTAATTATCAGCAGTTACGAGAATTGACCGAAGAAGAACAGGGTCATACGGTTCAGGTCAGCGATGATTTTTTCCTTGCGCCGCTTACCATGGATGAACCAGCCGATTTTATCAACCATTCCTGCGATCCTAATTGCGGGGTGCAGGGGCAGATCATTTTAGTGGCAATGAGAGATATTCAGCTTGGGGAAGAAGTTACGTTTGATTATGCAATGACCGATAGCAGCCCGTTTGATGAATTTGATTGCGGCTGCGCTTCGCCGTACTGCCGTGGTAAGGTGACCCGAGACGACTGGAAGCTGCCCGATCTTTGGCAGAGATACGAAGGCTATTTTTCTACCTATCTTGGCAACAGGATCAGTAAGTTTAGAAGGTCGATCGACTAAAGGGCAACTTATGGCAAAAATACATACAAGAACTTTCCGTGTTCGCTGGTCCGAATTGGATTCGAGCGGTACTTTTTCCCCAGAAAATTTCCTAAGATACCTGATCGAGACAGCCTACGATTGGGGGGATTCGCTTGGTTTGGGCAGCGTAGCCTATGAGGAGATGGGTATTTATTGGCTCATTCGTCAAACCGAGATGACCATCTATAAAACCCCCGTTCATAATGATGTGGTCGATTTGACAATTTGGATGTTATCTTGGCAAAAAGTTCGCGGTACACGTTGCTTTGAAATTAAATTTAGTAATACTGGCGAAGTCATCGCTCACGGTATTCAAAAGATTGTAAGCATGGACCGGACTACGAATCGGCCGACGGTTTTAGTGGATGAATTTATCGATTCCTTCAAATTGGAGAACCCGATCAAGTTTGAAGAGAGTGGTATTTCCTTTTCGAGTTCCACTAATCCCTTTTTCTCCTGCGCCAAAACAGTGGAATGGCAAGACCTGGATGCCCAGCAACATGTAAATAACGCGGTTTATTTCAGCTATGCCCGAGAGGCATTGGCAAAAGCGCTCGCTTCACAAGGGGTTTCCTTTCAATCGCTAATCCCGGCGTTCCTGCAGATCCAATATACCTCCCCCGCGGTGTGGGGGGAGGAAATTCAATTGGTGGTGATCAATGAACAACCGGCTGTTACACCGGCTATTTATCATATTAAGATGTTTAGAAAAGCGGATGGTACATCTGTTTCCGATTGTGTGATCCGCCTTCGGGATTGATCAATCGTTGATGAAGTTTTTCTCTCCAGCGTCGATGGCTACCGACAAAAAGTTGTTTTTTGGCGGTAATGGGCAGGACCAAATATCGTTGTATGCGCAGTAGGGGTTGTAGGCAAGATTAAAGTCAACATACAGAATATCTGAACGAATTTCTTGCGGTTCAAGATACCTCCCGCCACCATACGTTTCATCGGGTGCGGTTAGATCTTTGAAGGGGATAAAAAAGCCATAATCATCTTCAAATACTTCAAGAGAGCAGTTCACTTCTTGATAGGTAAAAACGATCTCACCCACCAGCGAATATTCTCGTGTCGCCCCGGTTGATGTGGTCATTTCAACGGTTTCAGACTTAGCGTATCGGTCGAGAAAAACTTCCATTCGTAATGCTTCATTCTCAGGAAAGTAATTTAGGCCTGTAAAACTACGCTTTTGGTCACTGGTGAGCGGCGATTGATTGCCTTCTCTGAAGGAAATATCTTTATCAAAGCGGAATTGTTTGATCGGGTTCATAGTTGGATCGTTATCCTAACTTGACTGAGCGCATCGAAAGTGACCCGTAGGTCACCTTGTCGGCGAAGAACTCGATGGATTCACCCTCACTTTTCAACCCCATCGTATAGAGCAACGGTAAATAGTGTTCGGCCGAGTTGATCGCTAAGGCCGCCTCTTGCCCATGTTTTTCATACTGGAACAGGGGTTCATGGTCATCGGTGAGGATCCAATTCTTTACTTTTTCATCAAAAGATACCGCCCAAGGGTATTTTTCTTCGTCATTGAAAACCACAGCACGTAGGTTATGCACGATATTTCCCGAGCTGACGATCAATACGTCTTCATCGCGTAATTCGCTTAATTCTCGCCCTAGCTGGTAATGCTGCAGAGGGGTTTTTTGACGATCAAGGGATAACTGTACAACCGGTACGGTCGCGTTTGGGAAAAGCCGGGCCAAAACAGACCATGTACCGTGGTCCAATCCCCAAGTAGTATCAGCTTCAACCGGTGTGTTTTTGATGATCTCGCGAATAGAGCGTACCAGTTGGGGGGATCCGGGGGCAGGGTATTGATAATCAAACAAGACTTGAGGGAAACCGCCAAAATCATGGATCGTTTTTGGTTTTTCCATGGAGGTAACCTTCGTGCCGAGAGTTTCCCAGTGCGCTGAAACGGCTAATATTGCTTTTGGAGTAGGAAGTTTCTTCCCAATTTCTATCCAGGAATTGGAAAATGGATTTTCTTCAATCGCGTTCATTGGGTTTCCGTGCCCAATGAAGAGTACGGGCATTTTATTTGTCATAATAAGTGGTCTCTATCGATAAGGTCTTTGATGGTTTCGCGCCTTTGAATAAGGGTAGTTTTACCATCATGAAGTAGTATCACCGCGGGTCTTCTGGCACCGTTGTAATTACTGGCCATGCTGAGGTGGTATGCACCACTAACAGGGATGGCAACAAACTCACCTTCGGTAAGTTTTGGAAGGTCAATATCTTCGATCAACACATCGCCGCTCTCGCAATAAGGTCCGGCAAGCGATACTTGTTGAGTTTCCGATGAAAATGGCGAATTGGTTCGAAGGCAGGAGTATCGCGCTCCGTAAAGGGCGTGCCGGGGGTTATCAGCCAATCCCCCATCGATCAATGCCCAAGTTTTACCGCCAACTGTTTTTAAGGCGTTCACTTCGTACACCGAAACTCCCGCTCGCGCTACCAAGCTTCTGCCGGGTTCGAGGTGAAGTTTTGGGAGCGTCAGCCCGCGTTGATCGCAGCCCTCTTTTACTAATGCAGCTACAAATTGGATGTATTGATCGATACTTGGATCAGGCAATTCAGTTTCATGGTAGGCAATTCCCCAACCACCGCCGGGTGATAAGTGCCAGTCCCCTTCAAAGCCTATTTCTTTTACAAGATCTAAGGCGCGGGTTATACCATCTCCAATAGGTTCTGGATCGCGAAACTGGGAACCTTGATGGAAGTGCAATCCAGTGACCGGTAAATTATTCTCCTTGCAAAAGGCAACGGCAAAACGAATCTGTTCGGTATCCATGCCAAATTTGCTTCCGGCATGACCGGTTTGTGTAAAGGAATGTGTTTGCACAGAGGATCCGGGTTGGAAGCGAAGCCAAAGTTCTGGGAGCGGATTTGCTTTTGATAAAACGGCTAGTCTATTAAGTTCGGTAAGGTTATCCACAATGATCGTGCCAGAGTATTGAATGGCTGCGGCAAGATCCTCGGCTGTTTTATTTACCCCGTGAACCTTAATATGGGCGGCGGAAACCCCCGCGTGTGCGGCAATCCCGATCTCGCCAGCGCCAGTACAATCCAAATCGATTTCGTTGGCGGTGATCCATTGGCAGATGTGGCTGCTTAGGTACGCCTTACCGGCATAGGTGATACCCCAGTTATCTATCCCCCAATACTTATCGAGGGCTGATTTGTAGGAGTTCAGAGCGGAATCCATTTCAGCCTGATCGTAAACATACAGTGGAGTGCCATATTGCTTGGCTGCTTCGCTGATATCTACTTGATTGATGAAAAGCTGATCGTGTTCGATGGTAGTTTTTTTAGGAAAAAGGGGAATTCTATTTTCAAACATTCATTAATTTCCAAATAAGAGTAATAGCCAAGTTTCCAAAGGAGTTTTCTCAAGAACGACCTCAGCAGGGTCGGCAGTCGCGGTTGGTTGATCCCCAGGAATGGGGACAATGGCAACGGGGTTATCGCCGGGTTTGATCATATGAGCTTCGCCTCGGGCAAAATCTTCCACAGCAGCAGGCGACGTAGCATAGGCGATCTGAGTGACCAGCGCGTTTTGGGTGCTGATCAGATCAGTGGCTTGAACGCGGGCAGTGGCGGCCTGATTTTGAAGGGGGGTGAGCTTGTTTTGCAAATTATTTATTTGCAGAACAAAATAAATAAAGCCGACCAATAAAAAGATAAGGATCAACCTGTTTTTTTCGATAAAAAAGGGGCCAATTTTCAT
This sequence comes from uncultured Anaerolineae bacterium, assembly GCA_903882765.1. GTDB lineage: Bacteria > Chloroflexota > Anaerolineae > Anaerolineales > Villigracilaceae > UBA5195. Next base: position 4,198 of record CAIRYE010000284.1, on the reverse strand, counting down.
AAAATTATTTTACCACTTTGAGTTTCGTTAAATAAAAAACCCGTTTATAAAACGGGTTAGTGCCGAAGGAGGGACTTGAACCCTCACTCCCTTGCGAGAACTAAGTCCTGAACCTAGCGCGTCTGCCAATTCCGCCACTTCGGCTGAAGCAAAATGAATTGTAACTTTTTTTAGGCGCTTGTCAACCTTTATAGATCTAAAGCAGGTTTGTGTAAAAACGACACCTTTTACCCTAATTCTAAGATTAATGAAAAAAAAGATAGACTATAATTTTCAGCGTTAATTGATTCTATCCAAAATAAAAATGTCCATTTTAATGTTCCTTCTCCCTTTACTTTTTTATGCATCAACGATTGCGGCTGTTGTTGTATTTTTATTCGGAATTAGTATATTGCGGGTAGGTAGTAAAAGCCCATATTATCGTTTGAAGCAAAAACAATTGATTTCTGGTTGGAAGTGGATAGGAATTGCGACATTGATTGGGCTCACGAGTTTTCTTTTATGGAGTAAATCGCCGACGGGTTTGCCATTGATGGTTGGTAAAAGTGACCCTACATCTACCGCAATCACTGTTCCCACACTTCATCCATCAGTTACCCCTTCGAATACCGTAATGCCAGCTAGATTAACAATCGAACCAGGGCTGGCTGCTACAACACCGGAAAAGTCGCCGACGGCAGCGAGCACAAAGGCCCCAACCTTTACACCAACACCCACTTTTACGCCTACTATAGCCAATACTAAAGCACCTACATTTACACCCTCAGTAACGAATACCAAAGCACCAACGTTCACACCAACGATCAAACCAACATTTGCCCCAACTTGGACGCAGAAAGTTGTTCAACCTACCACAGTAAATACACTGGCGCCAACACGTACACCTACGCCAGCAAATTAAAATAATAAATGAGGAGAATTATGAGCAATAAAAATTCCAAAAAACCACAAGCAGTGTCTTATTCCATTCAGGTGATCATTGCACTCGTTCTTATCGGTATGTTTATCGTCGCTTTCGCGTTATTTAAATATGTCCAAAACAATCCTAATCCTACCGAAATTGCGCAGGAATCCGCTCCAGTGGCTGAAGTAGTGAACGAACCGGCTCAGGGTAACACTACCTTAAAGCAATATGACTCTGCCCCCGTAATGACCATTGATGTCAATAAAAAATACTTTGCAACTTTCCAGATGGCGAAAGGCGGAGAATTCAAGGTTCAACTTTTCCCCGATAAAGCACCGATCACGGTAAACAGTTTTGTTTTTCTTGCTCGCGATGGCTTTTTTGATGGAGTCACCTTTCACCGCGTACTGGAAGGCTTTATGGCGCAAGGTGGCGACCCAACTGGCACGGGTATGAGCGGCCCCGGCTATGAATTTGTAAATGAGGATAGCGACCTCACTTTTGATAAACCTGGTGTTATGGCTATGGCAAATGCAGGTAGAGATACTAATGGTAGTCAGTTCTTCATTACCTTTCTTGAAACCCCACAGCTAAACGGCGGCTATACGATTTTTGGCCAAGTAGTTGAAGGAATGGAAGTGGTAAATGGAATTACCCGTCGCGACCCAGATACGAACCCCGATTTCTTGGGAGACGCCATCAAAACCATTGTGATCACCGAAGAATAACCGACGAAAAAATCGCCAGCGACAGTGAAATCTGTCGCTGGCGATTTTTTATTTTAAGAATAGCTTTTTTCTGGTATTTTTACTTGTAAAGCAACAAAGAAATTGATCGCAGCGATCGCAACCCCCATCAAGAATACGTATTGAAAGCCAAACTGATTCCAAATGAAACCACCCAGCAACGCGATGAGGATCGAAAAGATGTGATCTATCGTTACACCGGCCGCTAATGTTGGCTGTACATCTCCCGGGAAGAGGGCGATCTTACGCATATACATTGAGCGAGCCATTCCAACCGAGAATAACATTTGGTCTAGCAAGTAAAAAACACAGATGGCAATGAACGCCGAGTATTCGGGGAGAATAAATTTTGAGAATCCATATCCAAGGCTCACAAAAACCAACAAAACAGATTCCGTAGCCAAAACAAACCGTTCCCCTTTTCTATCGATGAGCTTTCCAAGGATGGGCTGAAAGAAAACGCCAATGATGCCGCCGATGGTAAGCAAGGTTGCTAAGGTCTGGGTGGGTTGTTTGAAGATGGTGACGATCACCCATGGACCGAACGTAATAAATAACTGCTTACGTGATCCAGAAAGGATATTGAGTAAGTAATAAAGCTTATATTCTTTTTTAAGCTTTAGGAAGGATCTTCTTTCAAGGTTTTCTTCAGGTTTCATTGTGTACATCATCATGGTAGCAACCCCAAGGAACAGGGCTACCATAACAAACGCTTGAGTGTATTCAAAGTGTAAGTATTTGAAGGTAAGAAACACTAAGAAGCTTCCGATGATCGTGGCGACATTGCGAATGGAGTTCAATTGCCCCAAGCGCCGTCCGGTTTGGCCTTCTTCAGCGAGCTCCATGCCAATGGTTTGGGCAATGGGCATGAATAAGTGTTGTCCCATACTATAAACAAACAGAAATAACACCATGATAGTGTAGGTTGGGGCGGCGAACCCGATTAATAAAACACCGATAAAACTAAGAAGCATAGAGAGCGCGCCTAACCTTCGGCTGCACAAGATCCAAAGCGCGGCTGTTACGAATACCACCAAAAACCCCGGCAGCTCTCGCGGAAACTCGAGAAACGATCGTTGCCAAGGGGTTGTGTCGTATTTGTCCTTCAGGTAATTGTTGAAGATGGAATCAAAAATACTGTATCCCATACCCATAGAAAAAGACGCGAAAATAAAAATCTTCAATTCACGTGGGGTACTAAAAAGCCGCTTTAATATATTATTCATCCACCGTTCCAAAAATTAATATAAAAAGCTTCCGTTGTTAGGCGGAAGCTTTTTTGGTTCAAGATACTTTAGATACCAACATTACTCAGGCCTTCCAAGATCTTTGAAATTGTCACCACAAGCTCGGGATGGGTAACCTCAAAGTGAGCAATGGAGTCTTCGAGCCGTGTAGTTAAATCCTTCTGGCTCTCCTTCTGGTCTTCTTTTTTTTCTAATAATTGAAGGATGTCTTTACTCAAATCTTCGAGTAATTGTTTCCCTTCGTTGTCTAGGTTGTTGCGTTTTGCTAACTCATCGTGCAGTTCGTTCAATAAATCCTTCAAGTGATCATCTTTCATCAGAACACCTCCTGAAGATCTCGGTTACTTAAATTCTACAGTAGTTTTCGATTTTTCATTCGCTATGGTTGCTTAATTTCCTCCAGGAAGACCTCTATTCGAGAAATCGGTCCGGCAAAACTAAACAGATCCAATTGGAAGGGGATCGATTTTCCTTGTTCCAGCGTGCTAGTACCTTCCCAGCGACGATACCCGACCGTATTTCCATCGGCATCATAACCAACGGCGGCTACCCATAGGGTAATTTTGTTCGCAGAAGGGGGGGAGCTTTCGATTTTGCCACTCACACTACTGGTAAGCCCATTCCAACTAGTAATAATTTGCTGATCCACAATACGAACGCCACCCGTAGGCTCTTGAGTAAGCGATAATTTGTTGGAAGCTACCAGCTCAGCGCTGTGATCGCCGAACTCCGTGATACCAGGAAAGAAAACATGGGCTGGGTATGTTTTTCCGGGGGGAAGAACATTGAGCAAAAGCAGGCCATCCTTCGATTGCAATTGTTTCCCAGTTTTATCGAACAAAGTAAAACGTACAACGATGTTCTCGAGGGATGTTTCGTTTTCGTTTTTTACTGAGGTAAAACACTCGAGCCCATCTGGTTGGGGGTGACAGGTTGAAGCGCTGAGCGTTAGAGGTACTGGCGTGAACTGAGCGGAGCTGCTATTAGATTTGGACCCCTCGGGGATGAACAGAGTGTCGCCAATGGTAAGCGCGCTGGGAACGGTGCTGGGGTTGGCGAAAAGCAACGTTTCTGGGGTAAGGTCGAACCGTTTGGCAATGCCATAGATCGTATCATTGTTGGTGATCGTGTAAATTTGAGGGGTGTTGGTTGGTAGCGGTGTATTTGTAATCGCGGGCTGCATCGTGGTTAGTGTGTTCGACTGATCAACGTTGCGGGTGGAGTAAGGACTGAGAGTTATGCTTATTTCTTTGGTTTGGATGCAACTTATTAGGAATATTGGCATCAATAATACTGATAGT
>CAIRYE010000283.1 GCA_903882765.1 uncultured Anaerolineae bacterium | reverse complement strand
GTAGGCCCTAAAATCTGCCTTGCCACTCAAACCAGAATATTTTGTGATTGCCGCGGTCAAGGTTGTCTTGCCGTGGTCGATGTGTCCCATTGTTCCTACGTTCAAATGGGGTTTGTTACGGGTGTATTTCTGCTTTGCCATGAATTATCGCTCCTGATTTTTTCTTGAGAAAAAAACTAATTAACCTTTAATGATTGTTTGCGCAACAGCGTCACTCACTGGTGCGTAGTGATCAAATTCCATCGAGAATACACCGCGGCCCTGGGAGGCGGAACGCAACTGAGTCGCGTAACCGAACATCTCGCCCATTGGAACCATGGCGTTTACGGCTTGTGCATTACCAAGGCGCATTTCCATGCCAAGGATCATGCCACGGCGGCCATTTAGCTGACCAATGACATCACCAAGGTATTCTTCAGGAACAACAGCTTCTACCTTCATAATTGGCTCAAGTAAAACGGGACCACCCTTTTGGACGCCTTCTTTAAAAGCCATGGAGGCGGCCATTTTGAAGGCCATTTCATTCGAGTCAACTTCATGGAAGGAGCCATCGATCAAAGTCACTTTCAAGTCTACGACCGGGTAACCAGCCAATACACCTGATTCAGATGCTTCTCTCACACCTTTTTCAACAGCGGGAACATATTCTTTTGGAACGGTACCACCAACTGTTTTGTTTTCAAAAACAATACCAGAGCCGCGTTCACCAGGAGCCATGTGAAAAACCACATGACCGTACTGCCCGTGACCACCAGATTGCTTTGCATACTTAAGGTTGACTTTTTCAACTACACGAGTCATTGATTCCCGATAGGCGACTCTTGGGTTACCAACATTCGCCTGAACCTTGAACTCGCGTTTCATACGATCCACGAGAATTTCGAGGTGCAACTCGCCCATACCCGCGATAACGGTTTGGCCAGTAGCTTCATCGGAACGCACACGGAAGGTGGGGTCTTCTTCAGATAACTTACGAAGAGCTTCACCCATTTTTTCTTGATCCATTGTGGATTTTGGTTCAACAGCAATATGGATAACAGGTTCAGGGAAGCTGATGCTTTCGAGAACGAAGCTATCGTCAGAGAGTGTGTCGCCAGTTGAGGATTCTTTGAAACCAAGGGATGCGGCGATATCACCGGCCATCACTTCATCAACATCGATACGATCATTCGCGAACATTCGAATCAAGCGACCGATACGTTCTTTTTTACCCTTAGAAGAGTTAAGAACAGTTGTGCCAGTTGTAAGTTTGCCGGAATATACACGGAAATACGCCAAGCGGCCTACAAATGGATCGGTTACGATCTTGAATACGATCGCGCGAAGAGGCTCATTGTCATCAGGTTTAACTTCTACGATCTTTTCGGGATCATCAACATCGGTTGCTGTAATTTTGGCTACATCTAATGGAGATGGGAGAAGGTCGATAACGGCGTCGAGAACTGGTTGAACGCCCTTGTTCTTGAGGGATGAACCACAATAGCAAGGATTGGTCTTGCCAGCAATGACTGATTTTCGAAGGGCTACTTTGAGTTCAGCTACACTAATTTCTTCGCCATCGAGGAATTTCATTGTTAATTCATCATCGGTTTCGGCGATCTTTTCAACCATGATGTGCCGAGCTTCTTTAGCGGCTTCCAACATATCAGCAGGAATCTCTCCAACAATAGGAGCTTTACCGAGCTGATCTTCATAGGTGACCATATTCATTTCTAAAAGATCAATAGCACCTAAGAAATCGTGTTCGCTTCCGATCGGCATTTGCATAGCAATTGGGTTAGCGCCGAGTCTGCTTTTAATAGAATCAATAGAGCGCTGATAAGAGGCGCCTACACGATCCATTTTGTTAATGAAACAAATTCTCGGTACGCCATAACGATCAGCCTGACGCCATACGGTTTCTGACTGTGGTTCAACACCTTGAACAGCGTCAAAGATAACAACGCCGCCATCAAGAACACGAAGGGAGCGTTGAACTTCGGCGGTGAAGTCGATATGGCCTGGAGTATCAATAATATTGAACTGATAACCCTTCCATTCGGCTGACACAGCTGCAGAAACGATGGTAATACCGCGCTCGCGTTCCTGTTCCATCCAGTCGGTTGATGTATTACCGTCATCAACGTTACCAATACGATGAGTTTTACCTGTATAAAATAGAATACGCTCCGTTGTAGTGGTCTTACCAGCATCAATGTGAGCGATAATACCGATATTTCGATATTTTTCGAGCGGGTACTTACGTGGCATTTATTAAAACCTCAATTCTTAAATACTAGGCGCGATAGTGAGAAAAGGCACGGTTGGCTTCGGCCATCTTGTGAGTTTCTTCACGTTTGCGAATTGCAGAACCCTGATTCGTCGCGGCATCCATAAACTCGGCGGCAAGCTTCTCGGCAAAAGATTTGCCAGAGCGGCCTCGGGATGAGGTTAAGAGCCAACGAATTGCGAGGGTAATTCGCCGATCAGCAGCAACTTCAATCGGAACCTGATAAGTAGCGCCACCCACACGACGTGGGCGAACTTCCATTACAGGGGCAACATTCTTAATCGCGGCGTCAAAGGTTTCAATACCGGGTTTGCCGGTCTTTTCCTGAATAATATCCAGGGCTTCATACATCAACCTTAACGCTAAAGATTTCTTTCCCTTCATCATCATATGCTGAACAAAGGTGGAAAGAACAACATTATTGTGCCTAAGATCTGGCAGGATAGGTCTTTCTTGCGGTTTTCCTCTACGCATTACAAAAACTCCGTGTTATGAATGGTCTTAAGACGATGCTTAAAGACTGATTATTTCTTAGCCCGTTTGGTGCCATACTTCGATCGGCCTTGTTTTCTCTTCTGAACACCATTGGTGTCGAGAGAACCGCGGACAATGTGGTAACGAACGCCTGGGAGATCTTTAACACGACCACCGCGAACAAGAACCACTGAGTGTTCTTGCAATTGATGACCTTCACCGGGGATATACGCAGTGACCTCAATACCATTTGTCAAACGAACACGAGCGATCTTACGAAGAGCTGAGTTCGGCTTCTTGGGGGTCATTGTACGAACAACTGTACAAACACCACGTTTTTGAGGGCTACCACCGTCCTGGCGGATACGGCGTTGTTTAAAAGTGTTGAGAGTGTACTGAAGAGCAGGAGCTTTACTCTTAACCTTTTTTGATTGGCGACCCTTACGGATCAATTGATTGATTGTGGGCACTTGCGCCTCCGATAAAAAATAAATATGCTTTTAATTTTTTTCTTGCAATTTAAACCTTGTGTGGTCAACGCGGTTGACCTCATTAACCACACAAAGCATAATTTCAATACAAGCCTACGGCCTATACTCTGCGGCTGATTATTCTATCATAGCCATAAAACAGCGTCAAGGTAAGTTACTGTTATCTCATCAAATCTTCACCAAGCCCTAACAAACCTGTAGCCAATTTCGGAGGGTGAATTTTTTCTTCATCCTTACCAAAACTGATCACTTCTCCGTTTTCATTCATCGCCTCAACAGATAAACCAAGGCTTTGTAATTCCTTCACTAAAACTCTGAAGGATGCTGGAACTGAAGGTTCTTCGATCGGTTCTGATTTAACGATCGCTTCATAGGTATTTACACGGCCCTGGGTATCATCCGATTTGACCGTGAGCATTTCTTGAAGGATATGAGCCGCGCCGTAAGCTTCAAGCGCCCAAACTTCCATTTCACCGAAGCGCTGACCACCGAATTGAGCTTTACCGCCGAGTGGTTGTTGAGTCACTAAACTGTATGGGCCGGTAGAACGAGCATGAACCTTATCTTCAACTAAGTGGTGAAGTTTAAGAACGCTCATCACGCCAACAGTAACGGGTTGATCAAAGAAATCACCGGTCTTACCATCTCTAAGAGATTGTTTGCCAAGGGTTGGAATGGGATTGTGAGTCTTGGTCATGTAATCGTGGGCTTTTTGTTTAATTTCTTCCAAATTCAAGCCGGTTGTCTCTTCACCATTCTTCTCAAGCCATAACTTATAGCAGGCATTCATCGCATTATAGTCACGGGAAATTCTCTCAGAAAGAGCGGGGATTTCGAAGGCGAGAATGGAACCGGGATCAAAACCCTTTTCCTTTAACCATTCGGTTACCGTAGCTTTGCGGGCATAAGGAACATCAATGGCAAGTTTTGAAATATCATAACCACGTTTGCCAAGCCATTCTTCCAAATAAAGATTACGAACTTCTTCGTCATCCTTAATGGATTCAGGATCATATTCCTGGCCATGTAGCCAATCCCAAGCTTTCTCAGCTGTTTCACTCCAAGCGACATCAAACAGCCAAGCTCTCGCAAGTTCAGCTTCGATCTCTTCTTCTTTGGCGCCATCAAACACTGGAGTAACAGCTCGATAACCAAGACGTTTGGCTGCCCAACCAAGATGCACTTCCAATACCTGACCAATGTTCATACGGCCAGGAACACCAAGCGGGTTGAGGATCAGATCCACGGGGGTGCCGTCTTCGAGATATGGCATATCTTCCACAGGCACAACCTTGGAGATAACACCCTTATTACCATGACGCCCAGCCATCTTATCGCCCGCGGTGATCTTACGCCTTTGCGCAACCGAAACCTTAACCAATTTTTCAACACCAGGTTGAAGATCAGGGTTTTCGCTGCGGTCAGTAGCCTTGGCATATACAACCTTACCGCGTTCGCCATGAGGCATGCGCAGCGAGGTGTCTTTCACGTCACGTGATTTTTCACCAAAGATGGCTCGAAGCAATCGTTCTTCTGGGGTAAGTTCTTTTTCGCCCTTCGGTGTGATCTTACCGACCAATATATCACCAGGACCAACTTCAGCGCCAAGGCGAATAATACCGTCTTCATCCAGATCCTTCACCGATTCATCGCCCACATTGGGGATGTCGCGAGTGATCTCTTCTGGTCCTAATTTCGTATCACGAACTTCAACTTCGTATTTTTCAATATGAACAGATGTGAAGCGATCTTCCTGAACCAATTTTTCCGAGATCAAGATAGCGTCTTCAAAGTTACCACCCTCCCAAGAAAGGAAGGCTACAACTACATTCTGCCCAAGCGCCAATTTGCCATCATCCGTTGAAGATGAATCGGCAATAATGGTGCCTTTATGAACGATCTGACCTTTTTCGACAGAAGGACGTTGATCGATACAAGTAGATTGGTTTGAACGTTGGTATTTACGAAGGTTATAGGTCCTCTCGTCCCCTGTGGCGGTCTCTTTAACGATGATCGCTCGGCCGGTAACAGAAATAACTTCGCCTTCAGAATCAGCTACTACAACCTGGCCTGAGTCAATGGCTGCAAACTGCTCCATACCTGTTGAAACGGTTGGAACTTCCGGTCGAAGCAAAGGAACCGCCTGAGCCATCATGTTCGATCCCATCAATGCTCGGTTGGCGTCATCATGTTCAAGGAAGGGGATCAGCGAGGCGCTAATACCAACAACTTGGTGAGGTGCGACATCCATAAAATCAAGTTGTTCTTGGGTACTGTAAATAAAGCTAGAGTGATAACGGCAGGAAATACGAGAATCTACAAATTCGCCGAAATCATCCAAAGTAGCGTTTGCTTGAGCAATGTGATATTTATCTTCAGCGTCAGCGGAAAGGTAATAATCTTCTTGGGAAACAAATGGCTTGATCAAGATCTCTTGGTCAAGCTTAGCAAGCTTCGCGGCAACCGCGGTTGTAACACGCTCGCCAGCTTTAGCGATTACCCTACTACCATCAACAACATCATCGCGAAGTAAGCGGCCGATCAATTTCTCATCCCCGGCTTTAAAGGATTTGTAAACTTTTCGGTATGGGGTTTCGATGAAACCATATTCGTTCACGCGCGCGAAGGTAGCCAAACGGCCGATCAAACCAATGTTTGGACCTTCAGGTGTTTCGATTGGGCAGATCCTGCCGTAGTGGGAGTGGTGAACGTCTCGAACATCGAAGCCAGCGCGCTCACGGCGGAGACCGCCTGGACCTAAGGCCGATAACGTTCTCTTGTGCCTTAGCTCAGCCAATGGATTGGTTTGATCCATGAATTGGGAGAGTTGGCTGGAACCATAGAACTCTCGAAGCGCGGCGACAACTGGACGGATATTCACCAAGGATTGAGGAGAAAGATTATCCTGCTCTCGAATGGACATTCTTTCCTTGATCACTCTTTCCATTCGGCGGAGGCCGATGCGAAGTTTGTTCTGAATTAATTCGCCAACGGTCTTTACCCTTCGATTTCCAAGGTGGTCAATATCATCGGCGTGTTCAACATTATTGTTAATCAAGATCATTCGGCGAACCAAACGAACTACGTCTGATTTGGTGATCGTCCGGTGAGGAATAGGTACATCCAGATCCAACTTTTGGTTTAGCTTGTAACGACCAACACGCTCGAGATCATAGTGCCTCTGATCAAACAGTTGTTCGATCATGAACATTCTGGCATTTTCAATTGTAGCCGGGTCGCCTGGGCGCATTTTCTTGAAGAATTCGATCAAGGCGGCTTCGGCAATGCTCATACCATTTGAAAGATCCCAATCGGGTTCGTATTTCAAGGTATTCGTAATGTACATACGTTCGGTGTTCGTGTCTTGATCCTTGAAGAGCGATAGTATCTCAGCATCCGATCCGTCTTTCAATACGGTATCGCCATTGCCATCATCGATCGCGGCAAGAGCGCGTAAGAAAACTGTGATCGGCACGGTTCGCTTGCGGTTGAACTTTAGGATGATGTAATCGTTCTTCCTGGTTTCAAATTCCATCCAGGCACCACGATCAGGGATCAATTTCGCCATTGCTTGATTTCGGCCGGTCGCGCGATCGGTAGTGGCTTCAAAATAAACGCCTGGGCTACGGATCAACTGACTAACAACCACACGCTCTGTTCCGTTAATAATGAAAGTACCCTTGTCGGTCATTTCAGGGAAGTCAGCGAGAAAAATATCTTGGGTGATAGGCTCAGGAACATCGGGCCCAGCAAGCAGGACTTTTACCCATAACGCGCTGGCATAGGTTGAATCATTTTCAATACACTTGTCAATACCGTCTTTAGGATCCACAAACCAATACTTCAAGCCCCACTGTTCTGATTCTGGGCTGCGGCTTGGGAAATATAACTTCATACCTTTGTTATAGGATTCGATCGGGGAAACCTCATGAAAGAGTTCACCCATTCCATCCTTTTTCAAACGTTCAAACGAATCAAGCTGAACTTCGATCAAGTTTGGTAAGCCCAAGCTTACGTCCATTCGCGCGTAATTCTTTTCAGTTTTTACTGACGCCATTTAACACTCCTTTGAAGGATTAGAGTACATAAACACAAAAACCATCATGCGACACAGCATGACGGGGACTTGAGATTATAAACCCGATATTTCGTTATTGTCAATGAGAAGATTGAGTTTTGGAGGCTATCTTTGTTAGTAGCTCACTTTGAACAGGTAGCAACCTTGACAAAAAATCAAGGTACAAGCTATCGTAGATCGTTTCGCCGATATCGCTAATAAACTGGCCGACGATCACAGCTAATAACTCGCTATAAACCTTAGTCGCTTCTTCTGGTGAATTGAATAAAACTTGATCGTTTACGTTCTTCGCGTTTACTGAGAGCATCCAATCGTTTGCTGTGGCCTTAAAATTGATCGATTTGATGATCTGATTCAAGTACAACCTTCCCTTTAAGCTCTCGTATACAGAAAATAATTTTAGCAGCCACTCGGTAAAGATCTGATGCTGCAGCATTTCCGTCCAAGCGAGGGTGCTGTTTTCGCATTGAATACGTTGAACATTACGCCAAAGAATCTCCTCTTCGCCAGTAAATAAAAGATCCCCAGCCGAGCGAACGAACTTCTCGTGTGAAAGGAAAAGGTTGTATTGGCACTCTCCATCCATCCCTGGGAATAATTGGTAAGATTGAGCCTCTTCTGAATCCATAACCAATACCGTAGGAAAAGCCCGGGCTCGAACAGAGGCGATTGTTGATGACACCTCTTCTATATGGGCTGAAAGATCTAGCGTAGATTCAAGAATGATCTTCAAAATTCGAAGATCTTGCACATTCAAATTCATACTTTGGAAAGTGAGGGCTTCCTTTGAATCAGCGGCGGATTCTAACCAAGTTTTTGGATAAACTCTCTGAACTCCATCAGTAGAAGCATCATACAAGGTCACCAATTGTCCTCGAGTAAACAAGGCAAGATCGGTTTTCCCTGAGGAAGAGGTAAACCTAGCTATTCCAGTAAAAAGGTCATCCTGCATGACCTTGAGTTGTTCATCAAGGGATCCAGGCGCGATATTTTCCTGTTCAACGAAGGTAAAAAGTTTTGGCAAGGTCATGATTTTCATTCAAGTAGATAATATCATAGTGCTTTTTTTATGTCAGTACAAACTCATTACAGGGTCATAACAATCTATTTACCGTAACCAACCTTCAATTAGTTTGTTTAACTCTTCTATAGTTGTAGAATATAACTATTCAAAAATCGGAGGTAAGGATTCATCTATGACAGCTACTGCGCAAGTAAATGATAAGAAAGAGATCTTCGGATGGGGAATGTATGACTGGGCGAATAGCGCTTTCAGCACAACCATCGGCACAGTTTTTCTTGGCCCGTACCTTGCTTCCCTCGCAAGCGAAGTCGCTAAAAGTTCTCCCGATGGGATGGCGTATATTGGCTCCATTCCGATCGCTCCCGATTCCTTTCTCCCCTACTGTGTATCTTTATCCGTAGGCTTACAAGTACTCTTTCTTCCGATTTTGGGAGCCATCGCCGACTACTCTCACATGCGAAAGCAATTGATGCAAGTGTTCGCCACCATTGGCGCGCTTGCCTCGGTCCTTCTCTTTTTTATCACGGGAAATCTTTGGGCAATGGGTGGTTTGTTATATATTATTGCTAACCTAAGTTTTGGGGCAGCGATGGTTTTTTACAACGCTTACCTTCCGGATATTGCCTCCGAAGATAAAAGAGATAGCGTATCCTCATACGGTTGGGCAATGGGCTACCTAGGTGGTGGTTTACTATTGCTGCTAAATCTCATGTTTTACCAATTCCGTGAAACCTTGGGGGTTGCCACCGGATTAGCCGTCCGCATCAATTTGGCTTCCGCCGGTGTTTGGTGGTTAGGGTTTTCCTTCTTTACATGGGCAAGGCTAAAACCAAGGCACGCCCACCGCTCCTTACCTGAAGGTAAAACGTACCTAGCTGTTGGGTTTAGTCAACTTTCTCATACCCTAAAAGAATTAAAGAATTTCCCCGAAACGCTTAAGTACCTATTAGCTTACTTCTTGTACAACGATGGCATCCAAACCGTCATCGCCGTCTCCGCTACTTTCGCTGCCGCGCCGCTTCTTCGGGGTGGTCTTGAAATGGAAACAGGCACATTGACAATGGTCATCCTGATGATCCAATTTGTCGCGTTTTTTGGAGCTTTGTTTTGGGGCAAGTTATCCAGCTGGGTTGGAGCCAAGAACGCCATCCTTATCAGCTTGGTGATTTGGGCTGGGGTTGTCATTTATGCCTATGGCGGATTGTATGGCGAAACTCGTGTTGCCCAGTTCTTTGTGCTCGGTGGTTTTATTGCTTTGGTTATGGGCGGTTCGCAAGCCATTAGCAGAAGCCTCTTCTCGCAGATGATACCAATGGGAAAAGAGGCTGAATTCTACTCATTCTACGAAGTTTCCGAACGCGGCACTTCTTGGATCGGTCCATTGATCTTCGGTTTGATGAACCAAATGTTCGGCAACCTTCGCCTTGCTATCCTATCCTTAATTTTCTTCTTTGTCGTCGGTTTGTTGTTACTACCGTGGGTCAATGTTAAGAAAGCAATTAGTGATGTGAAAAATTACGATAAGGTGAATTCTCGATAACACTAGTATCGCAGCTCTTGCACAAAATTACTTGATTTTCATAGCTTCTTCCCAAATTGATGTATTGAATGCTTTCGATACATCAATTTGGTTTTCATAGGCAGAATACTTTTTCAAACTATCAGCGAGTGCTTGCCATTGGTCGATAGACTGCCAACCAAATCCATTCGCTGATTTCGCGTCCAACAATTCCGTTTCCAACATATATTTCATCAGATCCCGGTCAGTTTCGGGGCCGGCATATTTCATAACAATATCCGTAGCCTCATCTGGATTTTCCTCTGCATAGGCAATTCCATCTAACACAGCGGCCAGAAACCTTGCCAATTCAGCGGGGTGGTCCGAGATCATTTGCTCGCTAGAAGCGTAAACTAAACCAAGGGTAGGCACAAGATGGTCCGCCGCATCCCAAAGTTGTACTTCCGCGCCCCAGCCCTTCATCATAAACGGCTCGTTAGATTTATAAACAGGATAGACATCCACTTGACCCTCGGTTAAAACACGAGGATCAAACCCAACATTTACCAAATTAACGTCTTGCTGTTTTAATCCATTGGAATCGAGTATCGCGAGTAGGTCAGTAGTCGGTACTCCCTTATATCCGATGTTCTTGCCTTTCCAATCAGCGGGGGTGTTGAACCCGGCCGTTTTTAGTGACGCGAACGCTTGCTGACCCTTTTGCCCGATCAAGGCAATGGATACCGCCGGCACCTGGGCGTCAGCTCGCCGTTGGATCACATTTGCGGCATCCATGGTAGTTACTTGCACTTTCCCAGCTACTAACAACTGCAAATGTTCACCTTTTCCAGGTGAATGTTGAATGGTCACATCAAGATTACGATCGGCAAAGAATCCCTTTTCTTTCGCTACATATGCGCCAACAAATGGTAAATTTGCCTGAGGTTTGTAACCAGCCATGAATATCATCGCAAAGAGTGGTTCTTCTGCTTCCTCCACTAATGGGGCGGAGGTCGTACTAACATCTACCGGGACAGGTTGCTCAATGGGTGCTGGCGAGCTACATGCCGCCAACCCTAAGAAGCCTAATATACACAAAACAAAAAAAACGGTTCTCATTAAAAAATTTCCTTCATAAACAATATTAGGTAACCTGGAATTGATTCCAACGAATTATCTTCTGTTCAATTTGGACGATCAATGAATAGATCGCCATTCCTGAAAGCGAGAGGATAAATATTGAGGCGAAAAGTGGGGGTAGATTTAGGTTGGCATAAGAGAGCCACATCACCCTTCCCAACCCACCCGATGCGCCAGTCCACTCAGCCACTACCGCGCCGACCAATGCCAATGGCGCTGAAACTCGTAAAGCGGCAAAGATAAATGGAAGGGATAGAAATACCTTCAATTTAGAATAGGTTTGCCATTTGCTCGACTTGAAAACCATCATAAGATCCATCAGATCCCGGTTGCCGCTTTGAAACCCTACTAGAACATTGATCAGAATGGGGAAGAAGGTAAGGAGACCAGTAATGATGATCTTTGGAAAAACACCAAAACCAAGCCAGATCGTTAATAACGGGGCGATCGCCACCAATGGGGTTGACTTGATCAAAATTGCCAGGGTCATTACGCCATCTTCAAATTGCGGAAAGGTGTTGATCAAACTGGCAATGGAAAAACCGGCAAGAAACCCCAATGCCAAACCTATAAAGGCCTCAATGAGAGTTATCGATAACGCCTCAGCAAAATACCCAGGTTGTTGCGCTAAAACCTGAAAAGCCCGGCTGGGTGCTGGCAGAAGATAAATCGGGATGTGATTAACACGAACCATAATTTCCCAGATCGTCAAAAATATGGCAGACAAAACAAAAGAAAATAAGAAGTTCATCGGCCTCTGATTGCTCGCCTTCATTAGATCCCTTTCCAACCTTTTATGTAGCTGATATTGATAGAGAAAGCGGTTTCAACTTGCGCCACTAATGTTGGGTTTTGCTTGCTGCCCAAGTAACGGTCTCCAATACGGTTCACTAGGTCCTCAAATGCGCTCGGAACAGACACAGCAAAAGCAGAAGCAGTACCATTGATCGAAATGCGCCGAAAAGGTCTCCAAGGTTCATCGATCGTCAATGAGATCTGCGGATTCTCACTAATATAGTCGGCCCATTTTGAACCCTTCCAAGCCAAAACATTGATCTTTCCATGGTTCCACTCGAACCAAACTGGTACTACATGCGGTGAACCATCCGGTTTTACGCAAGCAAGCCTCGCCATCCATGGGGAATGAAGCAAAGCTTCAACTTGGCTCTCGGTCATTGTTAGGGTTTCACCTACTTGGCGGGATACTTCATCTTTCCAAGGAGAATAGAATTGCGCGCCGCACCGATAAGAAATTCGAGCTGCCATGTCTCGCAAGGAGCTGATGACTTCTTCGGTAATTTGTTCGACATCGCGGTAACTTGGGCAGGAATAAAGAAGAACCGCGTCGGGATTATCTCCATTGGTACAAATCGGTACTGCAACATCAACTGATTCGCCTCTTATAGCCGTTATGAATCCATTTTTCTTAGTTTCTATAGAGGCTTGGTTATCAAGGATAATTCCAGCCGCGGATGCTCCCGATATTTTTTGTCCAGCTGTAAAAACACATCGAACATCTTTTTCTCCCTCAGTTTGCCCTAAGACAACACAATCCCCTGCATCACCTTTCACCACAATAGCAAGTGTTTCAGGCAAAGTGATAATTTCCGCTTCATGGTAAAAAGAAGTTAGTAGATCCATTCCCGTGTTTTGAGATCGACTCCCTAACCCCCACGCTATCATCCGGGGGCCAGAAATATAACGACCACGCTTTTCTGATTGATCTATGTACCCTATGCTCTTCAACGTGTTCAAGATCATGAACAGACTGCTTCGAGAGATCTCGATCTTTTCCATTAATTCCTTCAGGCTAACCCCATTCGGATTGAAAATGATCTCATCCAATACTTGCAGAGTTCTTTGAACTGTTGGGGTAAAATTAAGGTTATTCAATTTTTATAGTCCATTATGCTGTATGTAAGTACGCTATTTTAGACTAACGCCCCCGTCATGTCAATAAAAAAGCCTGGCAAATTGCCAGGCTTTACAAAAACATAACAACTAAGTTTTATAGTTTCGGTAAAACGATCGATTGTTGACCTTGATATTTTCCTTTTTTATCCGCGTAGGAGATAGTGCATTCCTCATCTGCCTCAAAAAAAAGAACTTGTGCTAGACCCTCATTAGCGTAGATCTTAGCGGGCAGCTGGGTTGTATTCGAGATCTCGAGGGTAACAAAACCCTCCCATTCTGGCTCAAAAGGGGTCACATTTACGATGATACCGCAGCGAGCGTACGTTGATTTTCCGAGGCAGATCGTGAGTACTCCTCGAGGAATTCGGAAATATTCCACCGATCTGGCTAGAGCAAATGAATTCGGTGGGACAATACACACATCCCCCACAATATCGACCATGCTTTTTGTGTCAAAATTTTTGGGGTCAACGGTCGCCCCATAAACATTCGTAAAGATCTTAAATTCATTCCCAACCCGCAGATCATATCCATATGAAGAAACACCATATGAGATTACGCCAGTGCGCTCCTGTTTCTCAATAAATGGTTCGATCATCTTCTGTTCTTCTGCCATTTTCTTGATCCAATGATCAGGTTTCAATCCCATAGTCTTTTCTCCTCATTCATTTAAAGTTATTTACCCTTAATGTACATTGAAAATGATAAAAGTCAATTTTCCTTCAACGATCCGAAAGAACTGTTCGTACACATTGCCATCATACACCATGCTAATGCGATAATCCCCGACTGGCATATCGCCTACCGCAAAATTTTCACGCAAAATAATATCAGGCATGGCTGGTAAAATGGTTTTTTCATAGGGTTCAATGCTTGTATACGGATCTTTTTCTAAGTTCCCATTATTCACCCGTTGTATGTTGAGTAAAGCTTCTTTGGGATCGCCATCCTCGCTTTTCACAACCCCAGCTAGAACCCCCATTCCATCCTTAGGTCGCATCCATAACACTGGGTTTTGATTTGCGGAATAATTGTTATAGCCGATCCTAATTTCAAAATGCAAATGACTGCCGACCGCGCTGCCAGTAGCCCCAACCGTGCCTATCATTTTTCCTAAGTGTATTTGCTGACCCTTTGCAACCGTTACGTCTTTAAGGTGGCCGTATAAGCTATAAATCGGCAATCGAACGCCTTCAATATTGTGCCTTATCACAACCACATTACCATAGAAATTAGGTACCCACGCGATCTTATGTTCCGCGTCACTTCCGGCAAAAATAACTTCCCCGTCGTAAACAGCTAATACAGGGATCCCTTCCTTATTAGGAAATTCAACTCCGTGATGAGATTCTCTGGTTTTATTCTGAGTGTTTCCGTACCGATAGGTTTGGTCTACAAATTGATTCCCATGCCCCGAGATCGGATTTCCCAAGAAAAAATGTCCTTCAGAAATACAGTTAGTTTCATCCAAACATAGCTGAATAGTGGGAATGGGAGATACGGCTACTTGGGTCTCAAATAGATCAGGCTCAGTCTCAGTTTTCGGTAAAGGTGTGGCACTAATTTCTGCCCTCACCACCTCCGTGCTGCCGATTATTGATTCGATCAGCAGAGAATCATTTTTTTGACAAGAAACCAATAGCGCAATAAGGAAGATCGCCCAAGAATACCGAAAGGACACAGCCTAAAAACCCGCTCGATCTTTTAAAATTGGCTGCACTGCGTCAATAAGTATTCTTGTCTTCTGTTCGATCCCTGAAATCTCAACTAACAAAGCCTGACCTGCTGTTTTATCTTTCAAGC
>CAIRYE010000282.1 GCA_903882765.1 uncultured Anaerolineae bacterium | reverse complement strand
TAAGCATTAAGAAAAATAATTTTCCGTTTCCACTTATTATGGAATGGACTCACCGCGACCCGCAATATAAATCTGGTACCATTCATCCCTTGTTAGTTCAATTGAATCTGCCTCACATGCCGCGACAAGCCTTACTGTATTAGTAACACCGGGTATCGGTTGAATTTTAGCTGGATGGCGAAGGATCCATGCCAGGATGATCGCCTCAGGTTTGACCCCTTTTTCTTCTGCCATTTCCTTCACTACGATTGAACACGCGGCAATTTTGGCTCCGCTCTCTAAATCGACTCGCCCACTCAATCTTCCTTGAGCAAGCGGCGACCATGCCTGTAATGTAATATCTTTCATTCGACAATATTCGATCGCATCCAAATTTTTATCTGAAAGACTACTCTCGTAATTGAAATTTACACCTTGATCAATTAGATCAGTATGTATAGGATTAAATTCTATTTGGTTCGTGATGATCGGATCTGTCAAATATTTTTGAAGTAGTTCTATTTGGCCAGGAGTATGATTGCTTACTCCAAACCAGCGAACTTTTCCTTTTTCTTTCAGATCCCTAAACGCCTTTGCTACTTCCTCTGGCTCAACCAATGGATCTGGCCGATGTAATAAAAATACATCCAAATAATCGATGCCCAATCTTTTTAAACTTCCCTCAGCTGAAGCGATAATATGTTCGTAAGAAAAATCGTATCGATCGATCTCACCAAGCACGATGCCACATTTGCTTTGGATCATTATGTTTGGTCTTAAATGAGGGGATGTTTTTAGCACATGTGAAAACACCTTCTCCGATTTACCATAGCAATATATATCAGCATGATCGAAAAAATTGATTCCAAGATCAAGCGCGGTACGGATAATGGTCTCACCTTTTTGGTAAACAGTTGTGTGTATGGGTTCATTGTCCCATGTGCCACCGATCAACATGCACCCATAACCTATCCGGGAAACATCAAGATCTGATCTTCCTAGTCTAATTTTTCTCATTAGGACTCCAAATTCATAAGATAGCTGGGCAAATAAAGTGCCTAGTTTCAAAAAACTCTATGATTCACCCAAATTATGCATTACTACATTAACGTTTTCAATAAAATCGAGAAGAGTGCTTTCAATTTCAGATTCATTTTTGCTTCGACTACTAATTTCAAGCGCGAGCGCTGCGACCCGTAAATTTTCAGCCCCTAGTTGCGCCGCGATCCCTTTTACCGAATGGCTAATTCGTTGAGCCGTTTCAAAATCATTGTTACTGATCGCCACTCGAATCTGATCAACATAACCAGGCATTTCATCCAAAAATAGATGCGCCAATTTATCATATAAAACTTCATTACCACCTAAACGGGACAAAGCCTCTTTAGTATGAATTACCTCTAAACGATCTGCTTCAGACCCGGAGGCTCCTTGCTTTCCAATCAAACCTGCTTCTTTCCGGTCATTGTCGGAAGTAATTTTCTCTAAGGCCGGATCGCCAATTATCCTCCTAGAAAATACTTCTGATAAGACCGTAGCCAATTTGAGTTCGTCAATTGGTTTTGTGATATGTTCATTTAATCCATTAACCAATGAGCGTT
>CAIRYE010000281.1 GCA_903882765.1 uncultured Anaerolineae bacterium | reverse complement strand
TGATACCCGCGGAAAAACGGATCATCATTACCAACCACGATGAACTCGGATATTTTGCGGATCACTATGGGTTTGAAGTGGTGGGAACTTTGTTGGAGGGTACTAGCAGCGAATCATCAGCATCATCACAACATATCGTCGACCTAATCAACACCATCAAAGAACACCAGGTAAATGTTGTTTTTATTGAACTCGTTGATGATCCTGCCCTCGCTGCACAAATTCAGGAAGAAACCGGAATTATGATCATAAACGAACTAAATACCCACTCGTTGATGGTCGATGGCAAAACAACCTCCTATATTGAGGTTACAAAGAATAATGTTCTACTGTTGACCGAATTGAAGTAATAACACGAATTTAGTTCGTTCCAAGGAGGTTCTGGTAATTTACTAGAACCTCTTTTGCTATTTTTTCCCACGAATAGTCGCGGGCGACCAGAGATGCTTTGAATCCCATTTCGGTTCGCAATTTTTTGTCATTAAGTAACATTGTAAGCTTATCGCACAACGCATCTGAATCCCCATTGGGGACATGAAACCCAGTAATTTCATTCTGAACCAAATGGATCAAACCACCCACTTGTGAAGCGATCACCGGCGTACCGCATGCCATGGCTTCAAGGGCAACCATACCAAAAGATTCATAATGGGAAGGCATCACTAATACATCTGCTGCGGAATAAAAATAGGGGAGGAAATCCTGATTTTTTTTACCTAGGAACACGACCGTTCTATCCATGCTCAACTCAGTACAAAGGGCTTGCAAACGCGCCATCTCACTGGACATAGATTCTGCGTCGGCACTTGGATCACCGCCAATTACTACTACATAAGCATGCTTGGTCGCTTCTGACATCTTCATACAAGACATAGATCGAATAAGGGTGTCGATCCCCTTTAGGGGTTCAATCCTGCCAACGTACAGAATTACCTTATCCTCACGTGGAATACCGATCACATCACGCGCTTCATCCATTGGAATTGGATAGAAATGCTCCAGATCGACCCCCGGAGGAATGATTGAGATCTTTTTTTCATCGGCATTGTAATAATCAACTAATTGTTTCTTTTCGATAGGGGTTGAAGCAATGATCCTTGTCGCCGCGGCAATGACCTCCCTTTCGCCATCCAGTCGGTAGGGACCTTCCAATTCAGCTGGGGATTGCGCGATACGGTTTTTTAATTCGCCCAAGGTATGAAACATCTGCAAGATGGGCACACCCCAAACTTGAGCTAATTGCTTGGCAGCAATGCCCGACATCCAATAGTGACTATGTATAAGATCATATTTGATGTTTTTGGCTTCAGTGAAATCTAAAATACCCTGAACAAATTCAGGAATATGCTTTGCGAGATCCTTTTTAGCCATTGGAACTTCTGGGCCAGCCCTTACATGAACCACCCTGTTACCAAAACCCAACTCGTGCAAAACATGTGGAACATGTTCATCCTGGGAGCGCGTAAAAACATCAACATGGACACCCAACTTTCCAAGTTCTCGAGTCAATTCCCTAACGTAAACATTCATTCCACCAGTATCTTTACCGCCCAAAACCGCCAACG
>CAIRYE010000280.1 GCA_903882765.1 uncultured Anaerolineae bacterium | reverse complement strand
TGGGAAGATAAAAAAGATAACTTTGCGGAGGGTTTTTCGTGGGAATGCTCAATTGAACCGAGAATGGGCTCAGCCGACGAATCAATGACGGTATATAGATTATTGATCGGAATCGCACGGGAAACCAAGCCGGAGAAATTGAGGGGAGTTCCGTGAGCGAGTTGCTTCGCGGAGTCTAAACCGATGTAAGAAGATCGGTTTTTTATGAGGAGTGGTAAGTCAAAAAGATCGACCGGACGAGTTGTCATTGTGTGTTTTTCAACCGCTGAACAACAAATTTAGATCAGTTCTTCGAGCAAAGTGAAACAAAGTACTGATGAAAGCGAACGTCATTGGTCAATTCCGGATGAAAGGAGGTGGCCAATAGATGACCTTCGATGGCGGCCACGATCCTTCCATCCGATATTTTTGCTAATACCCGGGCTGATCCGCTGACTGATTCAATAATTGGGGCGCGGATAAAAACCGCGTGAAACGGCGCGGGATCGCCAGAGGCTTTTTTTACTTCTTCAATATCAAGATCAGCTTCAAAGGAATCAACTTGCGCGCCGAATGCATTCCGCTCGACAACAATGTTCATCAACTCCAGTAAAGGCTGTTCCTTTTTCGCGTTCTTGGAAAGAAAGATAGCGCCGGCGCAAGTACCCCAAATTGGCTTTGATCTGGCAAAATCCCTGATGGGGTCCATTAGGTCATACGCCACTGCCAATTTTCCAATCGTAGTAGATTCACCACCAGGAATGATCAAACCGCTAAGACCTTCGAGGTCTCGTGGAAGTCTTACTTCCACAGGTTCAACATTAAGGTTTTTTAGGATGACCTTGTGTTCAGCAAAGTCACCCTGTAAGGCCAATACACCTATCTTCATCATAAATTAAGAATTACCAGCCACGCCCAGCAATTTTTTCAGATTCGGGCATCTGGGAAATATTGCGGCCAACCATCGGCTCGCCAAGATTCTTGCTGACATCCGCCAAAATGGAGGCGTCTCGGTAGTGGGTGGTAGCCTTGACGATGGCAGCGGCTCGCTTCGCGGGGTTGCCGCTTTTGAAAATACCGGAACCAACAAACACGCCATCCACGCCCAATTGCATCATTAGGGCGGCGTCGGCGGGGGTAGCAATACCACCAGCGGCAAAGTTTACTACAGGCAACCGACCCAATTCACGGGTCTCTTTGATTAGGTCGTATGGCGCGCCGATATTTTTGGCGTACGCCATCAATTCTTCCTCGGGCATATTTTGAATACGTCGAATCTCGCCGAGGACGGTGCGGGCGTGACGAACCGCTTCAACAACATCGCCAGTACCGGCTTCGCCTTTGGTACGCATCATGGCGGCGCCTTCACCAATACGCCTTAATGCCTCACCCAAGTTACGGCAACCGCAAACAAAGGGGACCTTAAAGTTATGCTTGAGAATATGGTGTTCTTCATCCGCGGGAGTAAGAACTTCGGATTCATCGATGTAATCGATCTTCAACGATTCTAGAATTTGGGCTTCAACAAAGTGGCCGATTCTGCATTTTGCCATTACGGGAATGGATACAGATTCTTTGATCGCGATGATCAATTCAGGATCGCTCATGCGGGCAACGCCGCCTTGAGCCCGAATATCAGCTGGAACGCGC
>CAIRYE010000279.1 GCA_903882765.1 uncultured Anaerolineae bacterium | reverse complement strand
CAATATAGGCATCCAACTCAACAAAAGCGGGATGTTCATGGCTTGCGCAGGTGTGGGAGTTCTGAATAGGTTTAAACATAGGATCTCCGTGGGTCCATAAAATGAGTCTCGGCGCTGGTGGGCGCGGACATTACTGGATCAGTATCGAGCAGGATGTACTTGCCAAGGGAATTGGTTTTGAAGAAGAGCGTTGACGTTGCCATCAAGCTCACCTCTTCCGGGTCGTGCGTTACCAAAAGGGCGGAAAGGGAGGGGTTTTCTGCTAACAAATGTTGGATGACACGTTTTTTGGCTGGCTGGCCGATGGACTGGAAGGGTTCATCGAGGAACGCCAAGGTTGGCTTGGGTAATAAACCGCGGATCAAGGCGACTTTTTGCATCATGCCGCCAGAAAGCTCGTGCGGGTAATTGTTTCGGAATTTCGCCAATTCACAGACATCAAGCCATTGTCGCAGCTGTTGCTGGATCAGCGCTGTAATGGGGGTGCGCTGCACATGAAGCGGCAGAAAAATATTCTGATCAATGGTGAGGTGAGGGAACAATCGCGGCTCCTGGAAGATGACCGCGGGGCGTTCGGCGTTGACCACACTAGAGCCGCTATCGGGCGTTTGCAGCTTTGCCAAAATGTGCAGCAGGGTAGTTTTGCCAGAGCCGGAGGGGGCGATGATGGCTAAGCGGTGACCGGTCTGAAGGGCGAAAGTGAGATCAGAAAGGACTGTGTGGTCGCCAAAGGATTTGGTGAGGTGTGAAACGGTCAGGATATATTTGTTAGGCATAATAATACTTTCGAAAAAGGGTGGTAGAGAGCAGGGAAAGAACAGATTGGTAAAGCAGCGTGAAAACGAGCAGCGCCGCAAGGTAAAAGAAGACTTCCTTCATATTAAAGGTATTGCGTGCAACGTTCAGCAGGTAGCCCAGGCCATCTTGCGAGCCGATGAACTCGCCCATAATGACCACCTTGATGGCCAAACCGATCCCGAGGCTGAGGTTGCTGAGCAGTGTCGGCACCAAGGCGGGCAGGTAGAGCATTTGAACAAAGTGGCTGGTTTGCGCCCCAATGGAAGTGAGGTATTGCTCCTGGTTGGTGTTACGCTTCATCAGGCTGTTGATGGTATTAATCGTGAGCGTTGGCAAGGTCAGGATGGCGACCAGGGTGATGGGGGCGGCGCTGCCGATGCCGAAGAGCAGCAGGAAAAGCACACCAAGCACCATTCCCGGCAGCACATTGAGCGCGGACATAAAAGCGGTGACCGATCGTGCGCCATCCTTAGTGAACACCAGCACGCCGAGCAAGGAGCTGATGACGAAGGAAACGCCAAAGCCAAGAGCAACACGCATACCGGTGAGGGCAAGGTGGTGGCCGAAGTTTTGCGGCAAATAACCGGGAAAGCTGTTCGCCACTGCCAGCGGGGAGGGGATCACATACACCGGGTAAAAGAGTGCCGTGATGCTCCAGATGCCCATGAAGAGCAGAAAGGCGATCAGCTCATTTCGCAGGGAGGTAAGGTAGATCGACATAGGTCTCATCTAAGGGTTTTCCAATTTGGGAATAATAGCTGGATACATCTTGGGATAGAGCGGCGCCGCTGGAGAGCGAGAAGTGAGTGCGCTGCAAAGAGCGAAGAAGAACTGCCTCGGGCAGGGTGAAGTGATCCTTGACCTTGGCGACAGCTTCTTCCGGGTGGTCTTGAATGAACTGGATAGCATCAGCCATAGCGGCGTTAAAGGCGGCCACTTGCTCAGGGTTCTGGGCTGCCCATTGGGGGTTGGCGAAAGCGCCGACCTGAGGGTAGCCATTGCTGCCTCCGGTGGCGTCGTTATAGGCGGTGTAAAGATCCAGCGAGATAAAAAGGTTAGGTTGGTTTTCAACCAGCGTTACAAAAGGCTCAGGGAGGACTACTGCTTGCGCCTTTCCTTCCTTTAATAGCGCTACCGAAGCCTCGAAGGGGGAATAGATGGGAAGCAGGTCGATGCCCCACACCAAGCCTTCTTGCTGGGCGAGAAATTGGGTGGCTTCTTCGATAGGCGAGCCTTCAAAAGGCAGGTAGATCTGCTGGCCTTTTAGCTCGGCGAGCGAAGAAACTTTTTTGCCGGAGGTGACCAAGTAAGAAAGACCGGTGACATAGGTGTTGAGCAGCTGAACAGGGGCACCGCTCTTGCGCAGGTCAATGCCAACAGAGAGGCCGGTGGCGAGGATAGTGATATCGCCGCGCAGGAAAGACGTGTTGGCCTGCGAAGCGTTTTGAACGATCTCAACGGTGGCAATGCCCATCGATTCGGCGGCCAGGATGAGCGGGATGGAGGAAGGTGTTGCCGGGCCGGCGATGACGATAACGGGGGCTGTGGGTGCGGCAGCGGGGGCGCAGCCGGCGCTGAACAGCAGCAGGAGAATCGCGGTGATTGTGAAGGGGCGGTTAAGTTTCATTGTTTTTGTAAGACCTCGATCGGATTATTTGGATCTATCTATTGATAGTTTTGCTACTTTTGTTTGTGAAATTTATCACTAATGATTATACGGGGTTAGGGTGTATTGTAAAGAGCGTTTTGAAGAAAATCAACCAAAATGATGAGGCGAGAGGCTGGCGGAAGCCATAATTTAGTTGAATTTGGTCGGGATGGATTTGTGGGTGGGATGATAGGTGGTGGAATTTGTGGGGAAAATAGCGATTTGGCCGGCGCAAACCCGCTTGTCAGCGCCGAGCGGCTACGCGGGGATTCGTCTTGACTGGTGTTTATGGTGGGAAGAATGAGGTGGTTGAGGCAAACTTGGTTCGTCGACGAACGGGTCAGACCCACTAAGCGCGAGGGTTCTGCTTCGGCGGGTGGATGTTTAAAAGTGAGGTAAGATATCGGATTGGCTTGCACGTACCCGCTTGTCTGCGGCAAGCGACTACGCGGTGCTTTTTATTTGGGTGGGACGTTGGTTTGTTCAGCGCTATGTGGGCGTGAATGAGTGAGTTGTTTTGTTGATCTGAGTTGGATTTTAGTGGGTTGTACTATAATTTAAACAACTTATTATTAGGGTATTTATGAAAAAATTCCTATCGATCTTGCTGCCTCTGTTAGAAATCTCCCTCCTTTTTGCCTGGACCTTGTGGGTTTGCCGCGCGTACTTGAATATGGATCCATTGATGTGGCCGGGTGGCGGTGAGTTTGGCTTGGCGGTTCGCAGCCATTCTATTTGGGTTACCTTCCAAAAATGTGGGCTGTGTTTTCTGTGGAACGGGTCGGTGAGGGGTGGGTATCCAGCATTTGGCGAGTTGCAAGGAGCGGTGCTGCACCCACTGGTCATCCTTTCAACGATGATCGCCGGTGTGGCGAATGGGGCAAAGATCACCCTCATCGGCAGCTTTTTTATGGCGGGGTTTGCGCAGTGGTGGATCGCGAAGAGTTTGAAGCTTGGGTTTGTTGCCAGGGTGTGGAGCCCGATGCTGGTGGTGGTAGGCGGGCATTTAGCTTCGAGAATGGCAATAGGGATGGTTGGAATTATTTTATCAACCGCTTCGAGCGCACTGGCTATTGGGGCATTGGTCAATTTGGTTATTCAAAAAACACAAAGGGCGGCGATCATATTCTCGACCACTTTGGCCTTGTTGATCCTTTCAGGGCAGGGATATCTTCAAATTGGATTCTTGTTAGGAGTCGTTCCAGCTCTAATTATTTTTGTTGTAAATTTCGAAAAACGAAAGATCGACCCGATCTGGAAAAAATTTCTTTTGGCTGGGGTGTTAGCGCTTTTACTTTGCGCTGTTTTGATCCTGCCCTTAGTTCATTTTTATCCTAACCTTGATAAGTTTTCAGACGAAGGTTTTTCATTTTCTCAGCAGTTTTCCTATGTACCACTTAATTTGGTTATCGACGATATAAATTATTACGCATCCAATGTTTTAAAATCTCTCCCATATCTTGACCGCTTTGATAATTTCCTCGGCTGGTTTCCAGTTCTACTATCTATTCTGGCACTTAGATATTCTAAAAAAGAAAATGACCGATTTCTTTGGTTTTTCATCTTGAGCGTTTTTCTGATCTTTTTCGCAACAAGCAGTGCTCCTTTGAAATGGTTGATCCCGTACTATCCTCAAATTCAAACTATCCGCTTTCCGCATTGGTTTGCTGGCATCGCCAATACGATGATCATGGCTTTAGCAGCAATGGGGTTAGATGGGGTAATCAAGGTAAGTGGATCGGCACCCCCTTTGTTTAGGAAGGTTCGACCTTTGTTCCAGAAATATTTTTCATTAAGGAATATTTTAGTCTCTGGATTGTTATTTCCTATGATCTTCGCCATCGATACTGCCTATCAGTTTGGACAACCATATTTGCAATTGCATGCAACTGAAGTACCGATGGATGTTGTTCGTTACCTCCCACGGGATAAAGCATACTGGATCAGTGTCTCTGAGTTTGAACATTATTGGAATGTGACAATTCCTGAAATGGGATTGAAATTAGGCGAGGTGATGAGCCCATATAAATGGAAAAATAAACCTACCCCTCCAACAATGTACTATATGAGCGTACTAAACCATGATTATACAGTTGGCGGTACATTCGTTCAAAAAGGTGCCAAAGCAAGTCTTTACATATTTCCTAGAAACGCATATGCCTTCGTTCAATCTGGGATCGAAAAGTATCCTTGCGAAGCACGCTCCCTTGGAGGGAATATTGATGTGGTTTGTGACGCAAAGGTTTCGGGTGTTCTGTTTGTTACCGAAAACTATTGGACAGGGTGGACCGCCCAGCGCGATGGGGTCACTACCCCATTATCGGAATTCTCGACATGGCTGAGCGTTTTAGCCCCCGCCGGTAAGCATTCCTACACTTTTCGTTATCAGCCTTGGGATGTTTGGGTGGGGTTAGGGTTGAGCTTGATGGGAATGGTTTTGTCTGGTTGGTTGTGGTTCCGAAAGGAGCCGGGACGCAAGTTGGCTGGGTGATCAAGCTCACATAGTTAGCTTACTCCAACACCGTTGGTCATGCCCAGCCACTGGGTGAGCCCTCCCATCGCGGACCGAATTTGCCTCACTCCGGTTTTTTGAAGTGCATCATATAATTGACATCACCAATGCCGTGGGTAACTTTGAAGCGGCGGGTAAGGGGGTTATAGATCAAGCTGGCGATAGAGCGGTAGATTAGACCATTTGCCTCAGCCCACCATCGGATCTCCGATGGTTTTATGAGTTTGCGATAGTGATGCGAACCTCGCGGCAGCAGCCGCAAAATGAACTCGCCGCCGATGATGACCAAAAGCCAGGCTTTTGGCGTGCGGTTTACACTGGAGAAGAAGGCATTGCCACCGGGCTTTAGCGCTTGGGCGCAGGCTTCCACGATGCCGGCCGGGTTGGGGACATGCTCAAGCATCTCCATACAAGTGATGGCGTGGTAGGCGGCAGGCTGCTGGGCGGCAAGGTCTTCAGCGCTTTGCAGGCGGTAATCGATGGCGACGCCGTTAGTTTGGGCGTGCCGCATGGCAGCTTCGATGGAGCGGGGGGAGAGATCGATACCGGTTACCTCAGCGCCGGCCAAAGCCAGGGCTTCGCTAAGGATCCCGCCGCCGCAGCCGATATCGGCAATTTTAACGTTGGGGGTAGGCAAGTTGCTGAGGATATACCTTAGCCGAAGGGGGTTGATGGTGTGCAAGGTGCCCATCTCGCCGGCTTTATCCCACCAAATAGAGGATATATCATCAAATTGCTCGATCTCGCTGGGGTCGGCATTAGGCATTGTTTGATTTTACCAAGGTTGAGAGACGAAAGAAAGAGCCGTGCGCGCCAGCGCCAGGGGTGTT
>CAIRYE010000278.1 GCA_903882765.1 uncultured Anaerolineae bacterium | reverse complement strand
GTACGGGAACCACCAATAGGCTGATACTCTTTCGGCATATTTTCATCCGCCAAAGTTGATTCAACCAACGACCACCAAAATGCCTCGTACAAAGCTGCGCTTGCGGATTTGTTTTCGTGATAATCCCAAGGTGTGAGGTAAGTATCACGGATAATCTTCAGTTCTTCAGGGAGGTCAACCGTATTGAGAACATCAATAATGTTCTTGGCGTTTAGGTTAAGATCATCGCCTTGAATCCGCTTAAAATCATCAATGGTAATGAGTCCGCCATTCCCTTTAATGAGGTCTTCAATACGCTGCGCTCTAAAGCCATAATCCCAATCTGTTGTTACTAAATACGGATAGCTCTCAGGAGTGACCTGATTATTGGCGGTAATAATGAACCCAGATTCGGGATTATAAATACTTGGTAATTGTTCAAATGGAATATAACCTGCCCAATCATATTCACCGGTCCAGCCGGGAACGGGAATCGTGCCATCACCAGCTAAGCGCATTGGAACATTCCCCGGCATTTGATAGCCGATATTACCTTCAAGATCAGCGTAGATCAAATTTTGGGCGGGAACGACAAATTTTTTGGCGGCTTCCCTAAACTCCTCCCAATTTGATGCTTTATTGAATCCCCACATCGCCTGAAAGACCGAGCCAGGTTCAAGTGCTGTCCAGCGTAGGGCAATAGCGTAGTTTTCAGGAAGTTCGATGCCTGCTTTGAGCGCAAAAGGTGTTTCGGTAGGTTCTACTTTATCCATCAATGGCGCATAAGAATCGCTAATGATAGGGCCATGAACCGAAGTGCGAACTTTTACCTCAACTGGATCGCCTCCACTTGTAGGTATCGTTTCGGTTCTAATTTCAAAATCGACCCATTTGCCTTTGTATTCGTATTGATCAGGATTTTCAGGATTAATTTTTTCGATAAAAAGGTCCATAACATCCGGGCCAGTGTTGGTGAAGGCCCAGGCGATGTTGTCGTTATGGCCGATAACAACACCAGGAACGCCGGCAAAGGAAAACCCAGCTACTTCGTAAGGACAGGCATCGGACTTAGGAGCACAATGCAAACCAACTTGATACCAGATGGAAGGCATTTGGATCCCTAAGTGAGGGTCATTCGCCAATATTGGCTTTCCGGTGGCGGAAAGTTTGCCTGAAATGACCCAGTTATTGGAACCGATCGAGGGACTATTCTTGCCCAATAATGCATCTAAAGAATTGATCTTCGCTTTTGCGTTAGCGGTTAAACCAGAAATGCTTAATGTTCCACTAGCTTTATCGCTTGCAAAATCAAGAGTGTTGCTCTGTGCGACGTCATCGATTTTATAATCCTGAGCGATCACCGGGTGATCGGATGGATAAGCCGGGTAAAGCTCCGCTACCTGCTCAGAGGTAAGAGTTCCGAGAAGCACTGATCGTTCGATCTCCTGACCGATATTACCCCGAAGATCCCATGCCATTGCCTTTGCCCAGGTAAGCGTATTTACGGGTGTCCATGGTTGTGGAGAATAGGAGGGGTTCATCGCTTTCAGCACTAGGTATTCAAGGCTAATGTCAACACTGTCTTTGTTAACTATGTATGCATTCACACCCGCCGCGTAAGATTCCAGAATGGCTATTGATTCGCTATCCATCGTCTTATATTCTTCTTCTGCCAACATTTTCCATCCTAATGTTTTTAGGAAAATATCTGTTTCTAATTGGCTTTTTCCGAACATCGAAGAAAGTTCGCCCGCCCCAATATGCCGCCAAAAATCCATTTGCCAAAACCGATCCTGGGCATGAACATATCCTTCAGCGAAGAATAGATCCTGAATATTACTCGCATAAATATGAGGAATGCCCATCTCATCTCGAATAACCTTAACTGGTTCGGTTAGTCCGTCAATTTTTATGGTGCCATCGGTTACCGGGAAGGACTTTTTAACAGCAGTGTTCCAATAAGCGGAACCACCGAAAATTGCCGAGAATAGTACCAAACCTATTAATACGAGAACGATGTTTTTTTTGGTGGGCATTGCGGTCTCCTAGAAAAAATTTTGATGATTATAACTTTGTTTACATTTTGTTTACATAGAAATTAACAAACATTAACATTGCCTTGTTATAAATAAGACATGAAAACATACAAAATGATGAAAACTACATCGTTATATGGTTTTGGAGGGTCCAAAACCGATCATCAGGGGTCTGATGACATAATTACACTAAAAACTGAACTTACCAACGGATGGAACATATTGGAAGCAACCAACTTTTTAGCCCGCGGTAACAATAATGAAGATAGCGGTTATTTAATAACCCTCTTCCACCCTAATAAGTTACTCACAAAAGATTTCTTAGTTAGCAACGGAACAGAAGTTCAAACAATGCTGTTAGAACATAAGGTACCCGGCTTGTATCTAGCGGCTTGATCACTCAGATTGATAGATAGGTAATTCACACCTCAGAGGTTTGTCCTTACGGTAACCCAATACATACCCAGCCTGCATTAATTGGTGGATCTCACTGGTGCCTTCATATATGACGGCACCTCTCGCGTTTCTCATGTATCGCTCAACATC
>CAIRYE010000277.1 GCA_903882765.1 uncultured Anaerolineae bacterium | reverse complement strand
GCCTCGACCCCGAAAAGGCTATCCCATACAGCTATCAGGGCATGTTTGAGAAGATCAACAAGGCATTGGGGTTAGGCTTAAAAAACCTCACTTTTGCTGAATTTGAGGGGAAGAATGTGCACGTCAGCGAGTTGGGGTTTGATTTCGCGGATCAATAGAGCTGTGCGCGATTGCATCTGAAACCTAGGTTACCGATCTTTCACTTGCCGGAATCGCTGATTTTTGTTCGCTCGTTCCGATCTCCCGACCAAGCACGTGTTTTTGACTATCTGGTCTTTGTCCTAAATGACCCATTTCTCAATTAAAATTCCAAACGGAGTAACTTGATAAGTTCTCCATCTAGTGGTTGTTCGTGCTAAATTTCGTAACGAACCGCCATGTAGCGGCCTGCCATTAGTATCAAAAGTTTCATCTCGATGGATCCTAGCCGTTTGGAAAACAAACAGGCGAAAAAAGCCGAGACTTTTTCCCGTCTTCAGCATTTGAAAAAACCATAAAAAAAACTCCCTGAAAATTTTCTGCCAATAATTCATTGTCCTTCGCTATCCCCCACAAACAAAATCTAACCTAGCTGCTTCCCCCATTCTACCAATCCCATTCCGGTCCTATCGAAGCTTGTCATCGAGGTAACGAACCGCTCGAAGCTATCCAGATCGCCGGTGGTGATCAACGACTCGCCGCCAGGTTCCCCAGCTAAATTTAACTCGCCTTGTTCAGCTAGTACTTTGCACACTTGCCTCGCAACAGCAGGCGCGGGATTGATGATGCTAACCTTCGTACCCACGATCTGCCGTACCAACGGCAGAACAAAGGGGTAATGCGTGCATCCCAGAACAACACTATCCACGCCGGCGGCAAGCATCGGTGTTAGGGATCGTTCCAAAATGGAGCGGGTGGCGATTGTATCTACCTCACCCTTCTCGATCTGCTCTACCAAGCCGGGGCAGGTATCCTCGAACACTTGTTTATCACCAGCATAACGCCGCAGGGTGTTAAAGTAGAGGTTTCCTTTAAAGGTAGCTGGGGTTGCCAGCACGCCGATGGCGCCGGTTTGGGTGGTTTCAGAGGCCGGCTTGATGGCCGGCTCCATGCCTACGAAGGGGGTATTTGGGTATTTTTCGCGTAAAAATTGCAAGCTAGCGGCGGATGCGGTGTTACACGCTACCACGATGATCTTAGCGCCTTTAGCCAGTAAAAAGCGGGTTATCCCATCAGAAAGCTTTTGGATCTGCTCCAGCGATTTTGTGCCATAAGGCACATTGGCTTGGTCGCCCAGGTAGATGAGATGCTCCGCCGGTAACCCCTTGCGGATCTCGATGGCGACGGATAACCCGCCTACACCGGAATCGAAAATACCGATCGCGCCTTGGTTATACCCAGACATATTTATTTTCGGGCGCTATCCACAAAGGCTTTAAACAGTTGTTGGGTTTCAGCCTGATAGGTGAGCCATTCAGGGTGCCATTGCACGCCGATGCAAAACGGA
Organism: uncultured Anaerolineae bacterium; assembly: GCA_903882765.1. Lineage (GTDB taxonomy): Bacteria > Chloroflexota > Anaerolineae > Anaerolineales > Villigracilaceae > UBA5195. The sequence continues at coordinate 4,347 of CAIRYE010000277.1, read as the reverse complement.
TGATCAGGAAACTCTAAAGATTCGATCGTGCCATCCGGCGCGTGGCCAGTGATCACAGCCCCAGCGGCGATCTTGCGCACACCCTGATGATGAAAACTATTCACTTCTAACTTGGTAGTGCCAACAATTTCGCTCAGTTTGCTACCGGGTTGCAGATCCACGGAATGCACAATGCTGCGGCGAGTGGCAACCCCCTCGGGGGCGTCGTTGCTATGGTTGATGGTTGTATCCACTTGGGTTGGGATGTTGGTATTGAGGCTGCCGCCCAAGGCGACGTTGATAGCTTGGACTCCACGGCAAATGCCAAAGATCGGCTTATCGGTTTCCTTAAAAAGGCGCACCAGATTCAGCTCCGCGGTATCACGGTTGGGGTCCACACCGCTGATGCTGGGGTGGTCTTCCCCGTCAAATAATCCTATCGAGATATCGCCGCCGCCGGAGAGCAATAGTCCATCTAGACGTTCGGTAAGCTCCGACAAGTCTTCAGGGGTGATGCTGGAGGGGATGAGGACGGGGATGCCGCCCGCCATGGAGATCGCGTCCACGTAAGCCTGGTTGAGCCTTACTGTGTTCATTCCATTGGCAGATGAATAATAAGAAGTTGAGATTCCAATGAGAGGTTTTTTCATATTTCCAATGATACCTTAAAAACAAAAGAGCGCATTTCTGCGCTCTTCGTTTTTTGTATGAAAAAAATTACTTAAATTTCTGCTTGAGCCTGGTGGCTTTGCCAGTGCGGCCGCGTAAGAAGTACAGCTTGGCGCGACGGGTCATGGCATGTTTCTCGATGACGACTTTGTCGATACGAGGGGAGCGAATAAGGAATGTACGTTCCACGCCAATACCATTGGAAGCGATTCTGCGAACGGTAAAGGTAGTGGCGGTGCCAGCATTTTTGATCTTAATGATGGTGCCCTTAAATTCCTGAATACGTTCTTTTTCGCCTTCTCGGATCTTTACATGAACGCTGATGGAATCGCCAGTGTGGAGATCTGGGATATTTGGGTTGATTGGAGCTTCAACGGATTGGAGGAGATCACTCATTTCTATTCTTCCTTAATTGTTAATTGAGTAACTGCTTCACAGCAGCTTTTTATGTTTACGAACGAACATTATAACACCAAACTCTGTTAAATGTTGTCTTTCTTTTTCGAGCCATTTCTTCGTTTTAGCTCCACATCGCGCGCGGGTAATAAGCCCCAACGCGATGCGCCAAGATACAAGATCTCAAGGATCAGGTCGGTATAGGCAATACCTTCCGCTTCAGCCTCAAGGCAAAGATCGCTAAACCCGGGGGTGAGGCCAGGCAGGGTGTTGATCTCGATCAAGCACGGTTCGCCGGCGTCATCAAAGCGGATATCGGTGCGGGAATAGTCGATTCCTTTGATGGACATATGGGCGCGGATGGCGAGTTGGTTGATTTTCTGCACCATTTGTGGTTCGAGGTTTGCTGGGCAAATGTAACCGGGCGCGCCTTCCTCGCCGATAGCCTTCGATTTAGCGGCCTGACTGTACAAGCCTGGGGTAACGGATCGCTCACTCTCTAGCTCAAGAATGGGGAACAAATGATAGCCATACCGATTCCCTTCGTACCAATGAGGATTGCGGCTATATTTTTGCGAATCCCAGCGGCCAATTAACCCAACCGTAAACTCGCGGCCGGTCAGGAATTTTTCTACCAGCGCTGGTTGCTTGTAAAAATGTATCAGGTAGTGAACCCGTTCCATCAGTTCTTCTTTGTTGTGAACGATCGCCTTGGCGTCCACTCCCATTCCTGTGCCCTCTTTGGCAGGTTTCACAAATAATGGAAACCGCATATCTGGTCGTAAGGTTTCGTCTCCCACAATGAATTCCTGGAAAGGAGCCACGGGCAGCCGGCGGTCACGCCAGATGCGTTTGGTGAGGCTTTTATCCAAGGAGATGGCGTTCGCCATCACCCTCGCGCCGGTATAGGGAATACGGAGCATTTCCAAGAGGGCGGGTACTTGGGCTTCGCGGGCATCTCCGCCTAAACCCTCGGCAATATTAAAGCACATATCTGGCTGTACATCGCGCAAGGCATAAGGCAGCTCACGGTCCGCTTGGATGAAAACGGTTCGGTGACCGTCCGTCTCGATGGCGGCTCGGATCGCGTCTACCGTTTCGATGTGATCGAAATCGGCCATTACATCGCTAGGGATATCCTCGCCCAAGCTGGTACTTTCGTCGCTTTTTATATTGGCAAGAACAGCAATAAGTAGCCGGCCATTCTTACCGGTAAGTTTTATTTCATCAACAGATCCAATCATCTTAATCGTTCCTTTTTGACGCAAGATGGAGTAAAAATCAATTTTAAATGTAACACTAATTGAGCTTTTTGCATCCAACCAATCCCCAAAAAATCCTTCGCTAAATGTGGGAATGGAAACTGCCAAGGCAAAAATCTTGACAGTTAGGCGTAGGTGGATATAATATCATTCTGCTTGCGCTGGTGCTGGAATTGGCAGACAGGCATGGTTGAGGGCCATGTGACGAGAGTCGTGGAGGTTCAAGTCCTCTCCAGCGCACACAAGACCGATGAGGAATCATCGGTCTTCCTCTTTAATTCCCCATAGATCAGTAGTCGTTTCATCAATTATGCCTAGCCGCTGGTACCATGGTTTGGGAGCTTTTTGAAGCATATTATAATCAGATAAATACATTAGCCATGGATGAACGATACAAGAAATTCCTAGAATTAAAACGATCAGGCCGAAAGCAGCAAGCAAGAGTTCTTGCTGATGAGATCATCGCCGCGTATCGCTCTGACCCTGATTTTGAATTTGTTCTGCGCGTATGCGACGCGAATACCCAAAAAGTAGATCATCTTCTTTGGAAGAATTTGATTCTTCCTGAGATCCTAGCCCGTCTTGCTGATGATCCGAGGGCGATCAAGGCCTTGATCCAAACCATCCAAAACTTATACTCCGCTAAAGAGGAATGGAAAAACTTGGGTTATATCACCGAGCAAGATCTAACAAAGCGGCTGCTAATGCTTCGCCCAGAAGATAGCTGGGGCAAGGCTGCCAGAGCTCGTGTACTGAGCCGTTGGTTGGCTTATGTCATTCACGAATGGCCAAGCGGCGTTTTGTATGGGCCAAATGGCGCGTCGCTGGAAGAATGCGCTGAGATCTTGGATGCGGTGGAGGAGCTGCTTGTCCTCGATGCATCAGGCGCATTGGTTGCGCTCTGCGGGGATGTGCGGAAGAAAACCAGATCGTATATGGAGCGGTTGGAATCAAAAGGGAAACAACCTCCGCAAACCATTTAAATCGATCGAAAATATCACGTTTTACAAAAACATAACTTCCACAAATTCCAATCCTGATTTTTGTTTTTGATCAACAAATGTGAAAAAATTCTCTTAGGTTATAGCCAAAATAAGGGAATCAAATAATTATTTTTTCCCTAGCATTAAACACATCGGTCTGCCCCCTTGTTTCTACAAGCAATAGCAGAAATTGGACGATGGTAAATTTGCTGGTATTTTATGAATTAGACACAAGAATGAGCAAGTTGCTGTATATATTCCTGATTGGTGGTAAGATATGTATGTAGCAATTTGGCTAATATTTATTAATTCAATGTTTTGAATCAATAAATATGTTTTCAATTGGTCAATCCCATCGTAGAGTTCATTTGGTCAGAAGGACGCACGCTTGCCATGAAAACAAAGAATTCCAAATCCATCCAAGACCCATCCCAAAAACCTATCGTCAAACGGATGCGTTCCTCAGCCTCTGATCTGCCTCTGAGCAGAATTGATGCTGAGCAGGAAACGCACCCTCCTTTCACGGTTGTAGGTATTGGGGCATCCGCGGGAGGTTTGGAAGCATTAGAAACCTTTTTTAAGAATTTTGATGATAAACCGGGAATGGCTTTTGTTGTTGTTGAACATTTGGATCCCGCCTACAAAGGGATCTTGGCGGAGTTATTGCAACGTTCTACAAAGTTAAAGGTCGCCCAGGTTACCGATCGGATGCTGATCGAACGAAATTGTGTTTATGTCATTGCGCCAAATAAAGATCTCTCGGTATTAAATGGCGTACTGCATTTGTTACCGCAATCATCCCCTCGAGGGTTGCGCCTCCCCATCGATTTCTTCTTCCGAAGCATGGCTTATGATTTTCACGAACGCAGCGTAGCGGTCATCCTTTCAGGGATGGGTTCGGATGGTTCCATTGGGATCAAAGCCATCAAAGATAACGGCGGGTCGGTGCTGGTTCAAGCCCCTTCATCCGCAAAATTCGATGGCATGCCCAGCAGCGCGATCGCAACCGGCATGGTGGATGTTGTTGCCAATGTTGAAGATCTTCCCAAAAGACTGAT
>CAIRYE010000276.1 GCA_903882765.1 uncultured Anaerolineae bacterium | reverse complement strand
TCACTCAACCGCCGCAATGCGTCCATACCCGAGGTATCCACCAACGGCACTCCCCTCATCGAAAGGATCAACGCGTGGATCTTTTCGGTGTGCAAAAAAGCTTCATTAAATTGCCCACTCGCCGCGAAAAACAAAGGTCCAGTAAGAAAGGCAACCTCAACATGTTCGCAAGAGCCGCAATCAATTCCCCTCGCCCGTAATTTCTCAGGGTCCACTTTTTGCACCTCAATATCAATGCTGGCGATCTTATTAAGGAAGACCGCCCCAGCCATAAAGGTACCGATCAAGATCGCCTGTGTCAGGTCCAAAGTGATGGTAGCCAGCATGGTCATAGCGAACAAAACAATATCGGTTTTAAATAGCTTGCTGAACATAAAGCGAATGGCGTGCCATTCGTTCATCCGAAGAGCGGTTACCATCAGCACCCCAGCCAAGGCAGCCAAAGGGATGCGCGCCATAATGGGCGAAAGCAGGAACATCGAAAGCAACAAGCCAACCGCGTGGATGATACTGACCAACCGGGTAACCCCGCCGCTCTTTATGCCAACGCTCGATCTCGCTATCGCCGCTGTAGCCGGCACACCCCCAAAGAACGGGATAAGAATGTTGCCAATGCCTTGCCCCACCAGTTCCTGGTTGGCCTGCAGCCGTTTGCCGGTCATATTCGATGCCACCGCCCCGCATAACAAGGACTCAATAGCGCTGAGTGCTGTAATGGTAAGCGCCGGCGCGATAAAATTCGGTAGGGTTGTCCAATCAAAAGCAAAAAGATTAAAGCGGTCATCCAACAGCAAAGTTTGTGGTATCGCCCCGATCTCGGCGACCTTCCAGCCGGTAGCAACGGTGATCACGGTTGCGGCTATGATCCCCAACAACGAAGAGGGGAATTTGGCGCTCCACTTTGCCGGCCATAAAAACATCGTGCCGATCACGATCAACCCGATCACAACGGCATGCCAATCAGGGGTAAAGCCGCCCTTGAAGAAACCGAACAACTTGAACAAAGCCGCGTCCGCCGAGGCGGTTTTTACACCCAAGAAATTATCGATCTGACCAATAAAGATGATCAAGGCGATACCCGAGGTAAACCCGGTGATGACTGCGGATGGAATAAAAGCGATAAACCGACCTAGCTTGAGCACGCCAATGATCAGCAGCAGAACGCCAGAGAGCATCCCAGCTACCCATATGCCTTCCAAACCATAGCGTTGCACCAACACGATCAATACCGCGCTCATCGCGCCGGTTGGGCCGGATATTTGATAAGGCGCGCCGCTAAGAGCGCCAATCACCAGCCCCGCCAAAATAGCCGTAACCAAGCCGGCAGCCGCCGTCGCGCCGCTGGCAACGCCAAAGGCCAAAGCCAAAGGCAGCGCCACCGCGGCAACAGTTAAGCCGGCAAGCAGATCCTTCTGAAATGTTCCAAAGGAGTAGCCGGTGAATTCTTCGGTATAAAGTTGTTTCAAAGAGCGTCGTGGCATAGATCTTTTCCTAGGTAGTTAATTTAATGGTCTATCATACCACCATCGCGGCAGACCCTAACAAGAAACCATATTCCAGAAAGGTTCCAATGCCACGTTTTACCAAAATACGAACTCAGGCCAGCCGAATACTTAACACCGACCTAGCCTGCCAAACCGATAATGAATAAAGAACCGCCACCATACATTTTCAATCAAGTTTAGCTGGAAGAAAAAGAGCGACGGTCACAGAGTCCACCTTGCCAAGGATCCCCCGGTATGGTGATTCCACCTTTTCCCCCATCAACTGCCAATTAAACAACTTCGTTTAAAGCTGCCCACCCCCTAAACAACCACCCCCTCGATTGACGTGCGGATTCGAGAGGGTGGAATATCTTCAATGGTGGATTAATTAAAACAACAGGCGGTTTTTCCAGAAATCCCGTCGGTTCCTTCTTTGGGCGAACAGACCTATCGCAAAACCTTCCCCACCTTGCCGGGCTTACCCGGTCGTACTTTCATCCAGCCCTCTCCCATCTCAACCGACCAGCCCTATAGCTCAGCCAAATACCATTCCGGCACGCTAACCAAGGTCGCTTTGTTATCCAACTTCATCCATGCGCTTTTCCGCTGAGGTTTTTAGCCCAAAAGATCTCCTACGGGGCGTTTTCCATCAAAAATTGCTGAATATCAAACGCCGCCACGCCTTTTTCCGGCTTCACCCGCGTATATTTTCCACTGGCGTGCATCACACGGGCGCGGTGATTATCCTTTTGGTAATTCGCCAACAAGAAACTTTCAAAATACTTGATATGATCCAGCCGCTCCACAGGGAAAACCACTTCAACACGGTGGTCCAAGTTGCGCTGCATCACATCCGCCGAACCCACATACACTTCCGGCTTGCCATCATTGCCGAAATAATACACGCGGCTATGTTCAAGGAACCGGCCCACAATGCTGGTGACCCTTATGTTTTCGCTAACACCTTCAACCCCCGGCTTTAGGCAGCACATTCCCCGCACAAACAGGTCTATCTTCACCCCTGCCTGCGAGGCTTTGTAAAGATCAATGATCATCGCCGGGTCCACGATCGAGTTCACCTTCATAATAATATGCCCGGCTTTCCCAACTTTTGCCAAGGCCACTTCACG
>CAIRYE010000275.1 GCA_903882765.1 uncultured Anaerolineae bacterium | reverse complement strand
TCACTACCACCCATCGTTCCGGTTCTTCTTTCACCAATTTCAAGTAACCATCCCTTACTCTTTGATGAAAATCCAACGTAAAGGCATCCAATCTATTCCACTCATCCTGATTGCTTTTCCGCTTTAACCCAACCTCTACATCGAGATCGAGCAAAATCGTCAGATCAGGTTTTAAACCGGTCGTAGCAAATTGAATAATCCCCCGCAACTCATCCAAAGGAATGACCTGGTGTCCATATCCTTGATAAGCTAGCGTGGAATCATAAAATCGATCACATAAAACGACATACCCTTCGGCCAGTTTAGGACGAAGCACTTGCTCTACGATCTGGGCTCGGGCAGACTGGTACAGCAATGCTTCGGCACGCGGGTGCATTTCTGTGTTTTTCAGGTCGTGAATCACATCACGGATCTGTTCACCGATCGATGTACCGCCGGGTTCGCGCGTTGCGTATACTTTTCTGCCTTGGTCGGTCAACCAATCGGCCAGAGGTTTTAAATGGCTTGTTTTTCCAGATCCTTCAGGACCCTCGAGAGTGATGAACATTATTTTTACTACCTGTCTTTTCTTTAATCTCGATAGACCCTAACATACCGACGCGGTTCTTTGCCTATCGAGTGTGAGACAAGGTCCGCTTCTTTTACCATTTCGTGTTGGTATCTACGAATGATCGAATTTGCCGGTGGAAGATCAACATATTTTTCGCCGTTTAAAACCGCCATAATGGCTGTTTTTGTTATTTGACCATACTCAATCCCAAGATCTTCAATTTCCTCTGGCTCATCTCCGGGCGTAATATTGAATAAACCTGCCAAGAATTGCTCGATCTGATTGATGGTGTTAGAACGCAATACATAGATGGGCATACCTCTTCGTTCCGCTTCAACGATGGTGGCTTGGTGATCTCGGTAATAGGATCGTAAGGTGATGAGAGCATCGGCTTCATCGATGTTTCGAACTATGATCGCGGGAACATTGATACGTTTGGATGCTTGAAGAAGGCGATTGCGGGCTACACCATAGGGAAATATTTTTTTAGCATGGATCGGTCGACGTTCTCCCAAAGCTTCCTCTTCGGGGTAATGCGGCGATTCTACTACGGTGTGGGTAACCTCCTGCGCGATGGGCTTGCTTTTTGGTGCTGATGGCTGTGTTTTCCCTTGGATCTTGGGGCCACCCTTTACCTCCGCGCTATGTTCAATTTCAGAGATGATGGGCATCGCCTTGTTGATGGTCACTTTGCCATCTTCATCACAGGTACGCATCTCAGCGGTCAACGGGAAACCGCGTAAAAGCTTATCCACCGCTTCGGTCACATCTTGGTGAATGATAAATTCGTATCGTGTTTGGATCTCGATCAACATATCAAAGGTTGGTGGAGCGCGGCGCTCTAATACGGTCTTTTGCGTGCCTCGGCGTTTTGCTTCCTCATCTGAGAGGGTGACAGACTCGATCCCACCGACCAGGTCGCTCAGGGTTGGGTTGAGTAGTAAATTTTCCAGCGTTTTGCCATGGGCGGTGCCAATCAGCTGCACACCTCTTTCGGCGATGGTGCGGGCGGCATGGGCTTCTAATTCACGGCCAATTTCATCGATCACGATCACTTCGGGGTTGTGGTTTTCCACCGCTTCGATCATTACCTCGTGCTGTAGAGTTGGCACCTTCACTTGCATGCGCCTGGCTCTGCCAACCGCGGGGTGGGGCACATCGCCATCACCACCGATCTCGTTGGAGGTATCAACAATAATGACACGCTTCGTTTCGGCTAAGATCCTGGCGGCTTCGCGCAATAGGGTGGTCTTGCCCACCCCCGGCCTGCCGAGTATAAGAATGGATTTACCAGATTTGATGTAATCTTCAATAACATCGATCGTGCCATAAACAGCTCGGCCAACGCGCAAGGTCATGCCTACTACTACGCCTAATCGATTACGAATCGCTGATATACGATGCAGGGTCCTTTGCAAGCCGGCGCGATTATCGGCGTCAAAGGTCCCTATGGCTTGCACAACAATATCGATATCCTCCCTAGTGATCTCCTGTTCAGATAATACGATCTCTTGATCAACGTAACGGGCGATCGGCTGCCTGCCGAGGTCCATGATGATCTCGAGTAATTTATCGTATTGGTTCGACCGGTGAACTGTTGTGACAACTTTTGGAGGAAGGATGGCTAACAAAACAGCAAGATCGTCAGTAATTCGTCGTTGTTGGCTCATAATTTAAATTTAACCCAATTTATTTTTTTGTCCACTATTTTTAAGGCTAATCGTTCCTTTTTATATGCGAAGAAAGAAATGTTACTCTCTGCGCCTTGGCGTTTTTAACTGTCTCTTTTTCCAAAACAAAATTGACCAAGTGTTTGACCAAAATTCGCTCTGTACGATTTTCGACGCCACCCAGATCGGTAACGATGGGTTCGAACCAACTCATGGTTGACCGAATGATAAAAAAAATTTTTGGCGTCCCTGAAGCTTTTAGGTCGATAATCAGGTCGGAAAAAAGAGTCGCGAGGTTTTTCTCGTCAGGATGAACCAGCGGGATGATCACTGTACCAGCCTTGCCTTCGTCAATCCACGCAAATACCCGGGAGCCATTGCAAGCCAATAACCGTCCTGGGCAAACATTAAATGGCTCAATTGCCTGAATCATAGGCGGGGTAATTTGTTCATATAAGTTTTTGGCGTCCAAACGCTGGGCATCATCTAATTTCGCCCATTTACAGCTTGCCGGTTCAACACTGCTTGGCTCTACTTGGCAAATTTTTTGGGTGGAATAGACCGCAAATCCAGTTCTCCTTAGAAGGTTCAGGACTTGGCTGTTATCCACGGTTTCAGCCACAATATGGAAGGCGCCATTCTTTCCCGCTACCGCACACATTTCTTCAATGAGCGGGATAAACCTATCGTCATAGTGACCAGAGTGGGAAGATAAAAAAGATAACTTTGCGGAGGGTTTTTCGTGGGAATGCTCAATTGAACCGAGAATGGGCTCAGCCGACGAATCAATGACGGTATATAGATTATTGATCGGAATCGCACGGGAAACCAAGCCGGAGAAATTG
>CAIRYE010000274.1 GCA_903882765.1 uncultured Anaerolineae bacterium | reverse complement strand
TAACTCTTTCATTAGGTAGGGGCGGCTGGCGCCATGAGCAAATACATCGGGAATCCCTAAGCGAACCAATTTCTTGCCAACCCCATTATCCGCCATTACCTCGGCCACTGAAGTGCCCAAGCCGCCGAGAATGGAGTGGTTCTCAAAGGTGATAACGCCTTTTTTCGCGCGTTTGATCGCCTCGAGCACAGCTGGGTCGGTAAATGGTTTTAACGTGGAAATATGCAGATGGTTGACCGAAACACCGCGAGATTTGAGCACCTTGGTAGCCCTCAAAGCTTCTTCAGTACAAATACCAGAAGAGAACAAAGTGATGTCATCACCAACGCTTAGGTGCCGGGCTGTATTGAACTTGAACGGTTCTTTTTTATCGAACAGACGTGGAACTTCACCGCGAAGCATACGAATGTAAACGGGGCCATTGATGTTATGTACGCCATCAAGGATCGTTTCGATCTCAGTAACATCGCCAACTTCAACTACATTCATATTCGGCAAGGAGCGCATCACGCTGATGTCTTCGATCGCCTGGTGGGTGGCGCCGCCAGGGGTAAGAATACCAGGCAAGAAACCAACCATACGAACCGGCAAATTGGGGTAAGCGATCGAATTGGCGATCTGGTCATACGCCCTTCGGTAGATAAAGACCGCGAAGGTATGAATGTAAGGCTTAAAGCCTTCGCGCGCCATACCGCCTGCCATCGAGTGCATGTGTTGTTCGGTAAGACCCATCGAAAGGAACCGATCGGGATACGCCTTTTGGAAGAGATCCGCTTCAACAGAGGAAGTGAGGTCAGCGGAGAATAATACAACTTCGGGCTTGTCTTTTGCCCACTCGGCTAATTTTTTTGCGTAAACTCTGGATAGAATTTCCATGATCAGGCTTTCCTCTTAAATTTTGCGGTCATCTCTTTGAAGTCTTTCTCGTACATAGCTTGTTCTTCATCAGAGGTGAAGCGCAGATAATGTAATTTTGGGGCTCGTTCTTTCAAACGGGGTAATCCGTGAGTCGGGTCAGTTTTGGAAAGAACCACCAATGGGCGGCCATAATCAGGCATTTCCGCCGGGGCGGCAAGTGCCGCAATGTCGTGGCCATCCACGGTGTAAACGCGCATACGAAAGGCTTCCAGCTTCTTTTGCAGGTCACCCATGTTCATCACATCTTCGGTGCGGCCATCAACTTGTTGGCCATTTACATCCACATAAACAGCCATATTATCCAGCTTGTAATGGTTCATCACCTGAAAAGCTTCCCAGGTTTGTCCTTCTTGAAACTCACCATCAGACATAAACACAAAAACTTTTCCGCTATCACCGCGCATTTTACGTGCCAGCGCGATGCCCGCGGCTTGGCTAAGTGTTTGAGCCAGTGAGCCAGAGGTCACTTCGCAGCCAGGAGAGTGCTCAGCGCCGATCATTTCAACAGTGCTGCCATCCTGATTAAATTGCGCCAGACCTTCTTCCGACATTCTATCGGTTTCGATGAGCAAGGCGTATAACACCAACGCGTAATGAGCCGGCGAAAAAATGAAACGGTCGAGGTGAGGGGCTTTGGCGCCGTTGTAGCCCGCGCCTGTAAAATAGTTCGGGTTATCTTTGGAAGGAACACCAGCGAAAGGAGGCGGGATCATCGGGCTTTCCGATTCGCCAAGCTTCATTATGCGCATATAGAGAGTTGCCAGTGTTTCAGCGGAGGAGCACGCTTGGCTCATATATCCGCCTTTGTGCCTAAGGACATGGTCTAACACCCTTAAACGAATAGAATCGGCGACACGCTGTACGTCGCTTTGCCATTGTTCGGGATTTAGGTTACTTTGCATTTTGCAACTCCGATTTTGATGATTATTTATTCGCCAGTTTTCGCCGAAACTCTTCATCTGGCCGGGTGACGATCCGCTTTACATCTTCTTCCGAAATAAAACGTGGCCCACCCATTTGATAGGTGCCCAATAAAATGCGGGCGGATTTTACAGCCATGGCGGTTATGTTTTCAGCCTCTTTTGCCGATTGGCCTAAGGCTACCATTCCATGGTTCATTAAATAGAAAACACGGGGTTGTTGGCCCCATTTTTGTTGGTACTTTTTGATCTCATAGATCAAAGACCTGGCGATAGGCAGCCCAGGATCGGCGTAATCGATAATGATCGGCTCTGGCCCTAAATACAAGGCTGATTCCGAGAAAAGGTGCCCAGATAACGCTTTGCGGGCATCCATTGAGCACATAATGGAATTGATCGAGATCGGGTGGGTATGGGCTACAAATTTAGCATCACAATCGCTAAGCGCGATGGCGTGGAAAACCGTTTCAATGGAAGGATGCTTGCCCGCGGGATCAACCCGAGCGTTAGCAAATTCACTCTTTAGTTCGGCATCAGAGATGCTTTCCCTTTTGAGAATATCCAGCACTGGTTTGAAAAACACCTCGGTAAAGCCATCAGCGCCAATATTATTGAGTTGGGAACCGCTCGCTTTTACGTAAAAGGATTCATTTGAAATATAAGCGGAGGTATTGCCATCGCCAAGGATCACCAGATCCTTGGCGGTTTCACCAATACTTACGCTCATTTCAACTAATTTTTGTAGGATAGATTCTTTGCTTTGGTCCATGCTTAGATCACTCTATCGCTACCGCCATCGATCGGAATTTGAGCGCCGGTGATGAATTCGAACATTGGGCCAAGCATATTGGCAACAAACTCGCCAACGTATTTACTGTTGATCTCAACGCCAAGAAGGTTGCGGCGTTTGTATTGCTCAATGCTCATCCCATAATGGGCAGCGCGGGCAGCCAGAACCTCGGCGGTCCAAATGCCAGTATCAAAGACCTGATCAGGATGGACGATATTGATACGAATACCATCTTTAGCCCACTCCAGAGCGGCAACGCGCGCAAGTTGTGTTACCGCTGCTTTGGAGGAGGAGTACGCCGCGGCGCCTGCGCCGGGTGCTAATACGTTCTTGGATGCGTTTACAACAACCCTGCCGTAGCGGGGGGATCTTTTGAGGAAAGGATGTGCTTTGGTCATAACCGAGAGATTGGGGTCAAGGTTGATGGACATAACCTTCTTCCAATCTTTGATGCTAAGAGATTCGATGCGAATGCCGGGGGGAAAGATACCGGCATTCAGCACCAGCATATCAAGACCGCCAAAGTGTTGGATACCCTTTGAAAACGCTAAGTCGAGGGCGTCTTCATCGGTCAGATCCACTTGGAGACCTAAATAATTAGTATGGTCAAAAACGGTAACGACTGCGGGGTTAATATCCATATTAATAACGGAAGCGCCGCGGTTTAGTAAGCTTTCAACGATCGCTTTGCCAATGCCAGATGCTCCGCCAGTTACCAATGCTACTTCACCGTTAAATTCCCCGGTGCTGGCAATAGTGGGCACATAGGCGGTTTGCCCTCGATCCGCTAACAGTTTCGAGCCATCAGCGGAGATAGGGGTGCCTGAGGCAGGCACCCCGGAACGGATCAATACAGACCGACCTAAAGCCTTAGATATTTCTTGGCGGAGTTCGGCAAAGGAAATACGTTCAGTTTCGGTAAGTACGTGGTCGGTCATGGTATTCTCCTAAATTTTTTTACTTGGCGTTCTTAATGGTGTTGTAGATCTCATAACCTTCTTTTGGTGTGGCGTTCTCATGGATGACAGCCTGTAAAGCGCGAGCCATACCGATAGGAGAATCGTTCTTCCAAATATTGCGGCCAAGGTTTACACCAATGGCGCCGGCTTGCATACCGTTGTACACAAACTCGAGAACTTCGAGGTCATTTTCGGTGCGTGGTCCGCCGGCAATAACAACGGGGACGGGGCAGCCGCGGGTAACTTTTTCGAAATCATCACAATAATAGGTCTTTACTACGTGGGCGCCTTGTTCAGCTAAAATACGGCAGGCTAAACCAAGGTACTTGGCGGTTTTCTTTTCTTCTTCACGGCCAACGGCGGTTACAGCCATCACAGGGATGCCGTAATCGAGGCAGTCATCAACAAGTTTGGAAAGAGCCATAATGGTCTTGTGTTCGTTTTCAGAACCAACATAAACCGAGATACCAACAGCGGCGGCATTCAATCGAATGACATCTCGAATCGCCACGGTCACTTCTTCGTCAGTAATGTCCTCGCGGTCCAGTGAGTTACCACCAGATACGCGCAAGATCACAGGGGTTTCCATTTTTGGGTCAAAAGTGGCGCGCAGGGAACCACGGGGTACGAACACAGCATCAACGTAATCTAAAACTGGCGCGGCGGTTAAGCCAGGGTTTTCAAGGCCAGCGGTAGGTCCATGAAAATAACCATGGTCCAAAGCAAGATAAAAACATTTGCCGTCAGGTTTGATCGTTTTGGAAAGACGGTTTTCCAGTCCCCAGTCCATAAGTGTTACTCCTTCTAAGGTGAATATTTCGTTACCGGTTAGGGTTGGTAGCGAATGGATAAATTTGGTTAGGCTGCTGGCCGAATAACAAGGTAACCCTTTTCGATCAGCCAAGAGTGGAACTCGTGGGTGGTGTGGATGCAGTTGGTTTTGCAGATAGAGCGAACCTGCTCATAACCTTCAGAACCTTCTTTTTGTTGGTTAAGCAAAACCTGAACTTTGCAGGGCAGGGCATTGCAATATTCGCGTTTCTTGTACTCGATCATTTCTTCGGTATTCATTTTTACTTGCTCCTTTATTAGTTGGGCTTCTTTTCGGGATACAACTTGTAAACACCATCTTTCGAGGCTTCACAAATGCCCCGTTCAGTAATAAGACCTTTGATCAAGCGAGCGGGAGTTACATCGAACCCATAATTGGCGGCAGGGCTTTCGGCAGGCGTAATGCGAACGCTCTTCACGCCCTCGGGGGTCCAGCCTTCCATCCAAATCACTTCTTCTCCACCGCGTTCTTCCACCGGGATCTGCTTCACTCCATCAGTCATTACCCAATCGAAAGTGGAAGACGGTAACGCTACATAGAAAGGAACATTGTTATCTTTTGCGGCAAGGGCTTTAAGGTAGGTGCCGATCTTGTTGGCTGCGTCGCCGGTATGGGTAACGCGGTCCGCGCCGGTGATGACCATATCCACCATGCCATGCTGCATCAGGTGGCCGCCAACATTATCAGCGATGATGGTGTGCTTAACACCTTGCTGACCGAGTTCGTAAGCGGTGAGTCGGGCACCTTGGTTGCGGGGTCGAGTTTCATCTACCCACACATGGATCGGGATTCCCCGTTCCTGAGCGGCATAGATAGGCGCTGTAGCGGTGCCATAATCAACGAAAGCTAACCAGCCAGCGTTGCAATGTGTAAGGATATTGACGGTCTTTCCGCCATTCTTTTTATAGATCTCTTCGATGATCTCAACACCGTGCTGGCCGATGCGGCGGCAATACTCTGCATCTTCGTCAGCGATCTCGGTGGCCATGGCAAGGGCCGCTCCAACCGGGTCAGCGCTGTTTTTTTTCATCGCTTCCAAAGTGCGGTCAACGCCCCATTCCAGGTTTACGGCGGTAGGGCGGGTGGCCTTCAACATATCG
>CAIRYE010000273.1 GCA_903882765.1 uncultured Anaerolineae bacterium | reverse complement strand
CTTGTTGCAAAAGAAAAACTGGACCTAGATCAGATCGTTGTGCTTTGCAGATCGAAACGGAATATTGACCGTATCAAAAAACACCTTAAAGGAACAGATGTAATAGTCAACACATTTCATTCCTACAAAGGGATGGAGGCAGAAGCGGTATTTTTATGCGGTATGCAAGAAACCTTTAGCGATAAAGAGGATGAAAATGAAGTAGCGGAAGAAAAGAAGTTGGTCTACATGGCGCTTACAAGAGCCCGCCAAAAACTTTTCCTATCGTATGTTGGTCAGCTGCCACGTCAATTACGAGGAATAACAGAATTCATGGATGTGATCTAGCCAATTCAGGTCTGCACCCTTCTAGGGTTGGGCATACTTTCCACTTCGATTTCTTTCATTACCACCGCCATCATTCAAAATACGAACTATGGCGGTGGATTTTTTGCGACACCTGACAAATCGCCCAGCAACATACGTCGCTTTTTTGCCACAGTTCAGATGGTAACAAATCGATTAATTAAGTGTTTTAAAATTTAATACTTGACTTTGGATATCCTTTAGGATATATTATGTAGTGGTACCACTAAGATATTAAGATGTTAGTAGTGATACTATTTATAAATCGTTTGTTATAAGGGTTTTCCTTATTCAAAAACAATTCACCAGAGGAGAAAGAAGCAAAATGAAAAAAGTATTACTTGTTTTATTTGTAGCAGTATTCGTCCTCAGCGCTTGTGCCCCGGCTGCCCCCGCAACCGAAGCCCCCGTTGCTGAAGCCCCCGCTGCCGAAGCTCCAGCTGCAGAAGCACCCGCCGCCGAAGCTCCTGCTGTCGTCGATGCCTGTGCACCCGAAGCTCTTGCTGACGTGCCTGCTGCCTTCGTTGGCCGCACAACCCCCATCAAGGTCGCTGTCGTCCGCAACCTCCCATCCGATGATCATACCAAGCAATTCCTCGCCGGTGCTACTACCATGGGCGAATCTCTCGGTATGGTAGTAGATACTTTCATCGCTGACAATGACGATGCCAAATTCCAAGAACTCGTTGCCCAGGCAATCGAGAAGGGTTATGATGGCCTCATCATCTCCCATGGTAAAAAAGATTACTCCTACGACATGCTCAAGCCTGCTATTGACAAGGGCATCAAAGTTGTAACCTTCGATACCGTTATCGACAAAGATGGCGTCAACCTCCCCGAAATCACCACCACCTTCCAGGATGACTTCAAGCTTGCTGAGCTTTCACTCAACGAAATCATCGCTCTGAAGACCGATGGCTCCGCTGCCCGTGTTATTAAACTCTGGTGGGGTCCTGGTGTTCCTCCCCTAGATCGTCGTGAGACCATCTATGCCCCATTACAAGCTGCCGGCAAACTCGAGACCCTCGAAACCGTTGGCCCAACCAACTTCCAAGATGTTCAGGGCGATATTGCTGCCAAGGTTGGCGCACTTCTCTCCAAGTACCCAGAAGGCTCAATTGACGCCATTTGGGGTTCATGGGACGAAATGGCCAAAGGCGCTTACTCCGCACTCAAGGAATCTGGCCGTACCGATATCAAGTTGATCTCCATCGACGTATCCAATCAGGATATGAACTTAATGCGCGAACCAGGCTCTGTCTGGCTCTCCACCGCTGCCGTCGATCCCGGCCTCATTGGTATGGTTGACATGCGCTTACTCGCCAAGAAATTCGCCGAAGAAGAAGTTCCTGCCAATTATGACCTCGAAGCTAAGCTCGTCAAGGGTACCGATCTTCTCCCAGACACCACGATGTTGACCCTCAAGGACGTCATCGATGGTTGGGGCAAGTCCGATGCCTTCCAGGAAGCTTGGATGGATAAGCTTGCTGGTTGTTACGTAAAATAAGACTTATGGAAACCCGGTAGGTTTTACGGGTATCCCCGCAACAAACAAGAGAGGATTGGGTTTGCCTGATCCTCTCTTTTCAAACCAATGCGTTATGTAAGTATAATTATCTAATAATCCTACTTTCGGAGGTGTACCATCGAAACTCCAATTTCTCATAATCTTGAAATGAATGGGATCGAAATTTCCTTCCCGGGCGTTAAGGCGCTTAAAGGTGTTGATTTTGAGGTGAGTACAGGTACAATCCATGCCCTCATCGGTGCGAATGGGGCAGGTAAATCCACTCTTATGAAAGTCCTGGCTGGTGTCTACGATCATTACCAGGGCGAAATTAAAATTGATGGCGCTCTCGTAGAGATGCGCACGCCTCAACAAGCTAAAAAGCATGGTATCGAGATCGTTTATCAAGAAGTCGATACTGCTTTGGTTCCCTACCTTACTGTCGCTGAAAATATCATGCTTAACATCCTAGTAAATAGTATGGATGGTAAGCAGTTTGTTAATTGGACTAAACTTCACGCCTCGGCAAAAGCGATCCTCGATCGAATCGGGCTCAATGTCGACACCCACGAATTGGCGCAAAACCTAACCTTGGCGCAAAAGCAAATGGTGCTGATCGCCCGCGCTCTTGCGGAAGAGCGTAAATTCCTCGTTCTCGATGAACCCACCGCGCCGCTCTCAACCACCGAAACAAAAGAACTTTTCCGCCTAATGCAAGACCTAGCCTACAATCAAAAGGTCGGTGTTATTTTTATTTCTCACCGCTTGCCCGAGATCTTTGAGGTGTGCGAGTTAGTTACTATTTTGCGAGATGGCAAAGTTGTATCGAACCAAAAGGTGAGCGAAATCAATCAAAAACAGATCGTTGAACTGATGTTGGGACACCGATTTGAAGAAACATACCCCAAACACAAAGTAGCCATCACCGATACCCTTTTCGAAGTATCCAATCTAACCACCAAAGACAACGAAGTGGAAGACATCAACTTGTTCGTCCGTAAAGGTGAAATTGTTGGTGTAGCTGGGTTAGTAGGCGCGGGAAAAACGGAACTCAGTAAAGCCATGTTCGGCGCAATTCGCCAAAAAAATGGAACCACTAAGCTCAATAATAAATTAATTAATATCAGCAGCCCGAGCGCTGCGGTTAAAAATGGCCTTGCTCTGGTTCCCGAAGAAAGACGTAAAGAAGGTGTTCTGGTTGAAGAACCGGTCTACAAGAATCTTTCCGCGGCATGTATGGATCTTTTCTCGAACCCGCTTGGTTTTATCAAGCAAAAAATGGAGCACGACCACGCAAAAAAAATGATCGAGTCCCTCTCCATCAAAACCCCGTCGGAAAATCAGAAAGTAGCGTACTTATCGGGTGGTAATCAGCAAAAAGTTGCCGTTGGCAAATGGTTATCGACCGATGCGGACCTGTTTATTTTTGATGAACCTACCAAAGGTGTTGATGTTGGCGCGAAACACGAGATCTTTGAGCTGATTGGTAATCTCGCCGCGGCAGGGAAAGGCATAATTTATGTCTCTTGTGAATTGCCCGAAATATTAGGAATTACCGATCGAACGTATGTTATGTACGATCGAAAGATCGTCAAAGAGTTAGAAACAGCCAAAACTAACGAAGCGGAAATATTGTTCTACTCCGCAGGAGGAATATAACCGATGCAAGAAACGACCGCGATTAAATCAAGCACAAAAAATACTTTGGCAATGATTGGTGGTTTCCTAACCAAATGGGGCACTTACCTTACCATCATCGCACTGATCATTTTCTTCACGATCATGACGTACAACAAAGAATACGACATGTACCCATTTGTCAAAGCTTCGAACGTCATCCAGATCCTCCGCAGCATCTCGATCGTGACCGTGATCGCCATCGGTATTACCTTCTCCCTTACGATCAATGGTCTCGATCTATCCGTTGGTTCAGTTGCCTCTCTCGCTGATTCGCTCATCATCTCCGCCTTCGTTTGGTACGAATTCGGTATTTATTCCGCTATCGCTATAACCCTTATCGGGGTTTTATTTGTTGGTTTCGCGAACGCGTTTTTGGTAGTGAAACTAAAAATACCAGACTTACTAGCAACCCTTTCTATGTTATTTATTATTGAAGGTGTTGCGATGACCTACACCGGCGGCGGTTCTATTAGCGAAGGGATGCCGAACCTCGATGGTACCCAAACTGTTGGCAGGCTCGTCCCGATCTTCAAAGAATTTGGCTCAGCTCCTTGGATTATTATCATAATGCTTGTGGTGGTTCTCGTTGCCCACATTTTCCTAAATTACACCAAGCATGGCCGCTATTTATATGTTGTCGGTGGAAATATTGAAGCCGCTCGGCTTTCGGGTATCCCTGTTGATACCTATCGCACACTTGCTTATGTTCTGGCTGCCTTTATGTCGGGCTTGGGCGGTATTATGTTGGCATCAAAAGTGGGTTCCAGTCAGATCAACGCTGGGGCGGGTTACCTAATGCCCGCGGTTGCCGCTGCTTATATTGGTTTCAGTGTTGGTGGTTCGGGTAAACCTAATGCTATTGGTACCCTCACAGGCGCGGTGCTGATGGGTGTTTTGGATAATGGTCTGGTAATGATGTCGGTGCCATACTATTCCATCAACATCTTCAAAGGCGCGGTTCTCGCCATCGCTTTGGCTTCTACATACTTTAAAAAGAAATAAGAATACATTTCGTAGGAAAAATGATCATGGCTACTTTCGATAAATACTTCTTAATGAAAACGGCGGATGTAATTGAATACGCCAAAACTAACTTGGTTTATTTTGACGCGAATGCTGATCTTGATTGCAAAGAGATCGGAGATGGGAATCTTAATTACATCTTCCGCGTTTGGGATAAGAATAGCGGTAAATCGGTTGTCATCAAACAGGCCGGCGTTACCGCTCGTATATCAGATGCGTTCGTTCTCTCCCCCGACCGAAACCGCATCGAATCTGAGATCCTCATTCTTGAGCACGAATTAGCCCCCGGATTTGTTCCCATTATCTACAAATACGACGAGGTAATGTCTTGCTGTGCCATGGAAGATCTTTCAGATTTTGTTATTATGCGCGCTGCCTTGTTGCGAAACGAAACCTTCCCCTTGTTTGCCGATCATATCTCCACGTTTATGGTCAACACTTTGCTAAAAACCACCGATGTGGTGATGGACCATCAGAAGAAAAAAGATTT
>CAIRYE010000272.1 GCA_903882765.1 uncultured Anaerolineae bacterium | reverse complement strand
TCGTAGGATCATGCCCGTTTCAAGCGGGAGTGGCATTCGGTTTTATCTCCATTTGATTGGTTGGTGTGTTGTATTTATAATATAACAAGAATAGTTTGTTTACATATGGTTGGAAATTCTGCTATATTATATCGTAATGGAAAAATGGAATTGTTATGATTGAAAGTAATGATGCGCCTATTCTCGTTGCGCTAACCGGCGAACGAAGTGGAGAACGATGGGTCGTTGATCGTCCTTTGCTGATCGGTCGTGATGTCTCATGCGATATCACTGTTTCAAATCGTCAAGTTTCCCGTTATCACGCCCGCCTATTACCAGGTAAAAATGGGGTGGATCTGGAAGACATGGAAAGTAAGAACGGAACCCATTTGAATGGGGATATCCTAACTGGAAAAAGTGTGTTGAAGGATGGCGATACATTCCTTATTGCCACTGCTCAAGAATTTCAGTTTCTCAACTCTGACGCTACCATGCCGCTGAGCGCGAAAACAGCTCGCTTGAACCGCTTGCTGGTTGATTTTCGCTCGAGACAGGTTTGGGTCAATAACAAACAGCTGAACCCTCCCCTTTCTGCCCAACAATTTTTACTTCTTTTTTGTTTATATGAGAATGAGGGGAAAGTAATTTCGCGAAATGATCTGATCGTTTCTGTTTGGGGTTCAGAACAATCTTCAGGGGTATCTGAACAGGCTTTGGACGCCCTGATTCGCCGATTGCGAGACCGTTTGAATGAGATCGATCCTGAGTTTGTTTACATTGTTACAGTGCGGGGGCACGGAATCAAGCTTGATAACCCGCCTATGGCATCCATATTTGAGTGATAAAAACCGCCCGAGCAAATCGGGCGGTTTTTGTTTTGCTATGCTGCGTTTTTCTTCATTGAGCGGCCAATGATCGTGCCATAAACTAGCTGCAACCTTTTTTGAATTTCCAAGGTTTGCTCATCTGTTTTTCCGCTCTGCTCAACTTGCTGAATAAGCTGAACTACCATCGCGTTTACCTCGTTGGTATGGTGCTGCTCGTTCGCGTCAAGAAATTGTTCGAGCGCGACAGCATCGTTGGCGATATCGACCATGGCATTGATGAACTCGACCTCAGGTGGGGTAGAAGCTTGTTGGAGAATGGTAAGAACTAGTTGTAACTTCGCGAGCCGATCCTCTTCTTTTTTCTCGTGTGCGTCGCGCAGTAATTGCTCCAATACTTGGATGACGACCTCGTTTTGGAAGGCTTCAATGTTCTCGGCAGCGGCTTTAGGGATATCCGGTTCTGCTATGAGAGCTTCAATAAATTGCTCTGCCTGCTTTGCCTGAGCCTCGAAGGCTTTATCGATCGAGCGAGCAATTTCCACGATCTTCGCTTGTAAAGCCAGGAGTTTCGGCTTTTGTTCGTCTGTGGCAGCCTCGATCCTTTGGGTAAAAATTTGGAAGAAGGATTGGTCTAGCCCATTTCGGGTAAGGCTAACAAGCGAGTTTACCCGGGCTTCGCTGGGAGCTTCAATGAGGAGGTCGATCAATTTTTCGCGGGTAAGCTGACCGCCAAGATCTTGCAGGGTTTTAGCGGCGGCATCCATTTCGCCTATTTGCTCGGCAACTTGCTTGCCGTACTCCGTGTTATCCAACAATTCTTGTTGTAAGGTGCCAAGACTCTGCGCGGCTTGTTCTTGCCCAGACGCTATCGCGGATTGAGCGAAACGTTCGAATAGCGCGAAAAAGCGCTCGTTGATGATGGAGGCTTCCTGTTTGATCATGTCAACGCGGACAGAGGAGGTGCTGGTTTGTATCAATCGTTGGATCAGCGCAAGCTGTTTTTGGTTTTCATCCAATACTTCCTTCGAGATACCATCTTTTTCCAAGATCTTCTCGATCATGGTTTGGAAGGTAAAGAAGGATTGTGGGCGCAATAAGTAGGCTTTACGTTTCTCTTGCGGAAGACGGTTCATCGCCTGCGAGATCATAGGGCCGATCATTTTTTCTTGATCATTCACTGACATACCCAATTCAGCGGGAAAGTAGGTTAGTAGCAGTTCTTTGTCGTTATCGTGATAAACGATGGGGGTGGATAGTGGCCCATCGAATTTGCAGTATGGGCATCGGGCATAGTTGGATACCCGCCCGAGCAAACGTTTCTTCGATTCAGGATCGGCGGTTACATCAAATAGTTGTTCGATGGTCGCGGGGATTGGTTGGCGGCAGCGTGGACAGGATACTTGGGTCTGTGGCATTTTCTCTTTTCCTAAACTTCGTAATGGGAATTATTTTACACGTGTTTCGAGGGGTAAGGAGAAGGAAATACAAGCCCCTTTGCCGTCTTTTTGGTCGATCCAAATTTGCCCGTCGTGGGCATCAATGATCGCCCGGGCGAGGTACAAACCCAAACCAGCGCCTTTGGTTTTTCGCACCGCTTTATCGGAACGATAAAAGCGATCAAAAATGTGCGGCATATCACTTGGGTCGATCCCGGGTCCTTCATCGCTAACCGAGATGATGACAGAATCAGGAGTTGTTTTTCCGGAGAGCTTTATGATTCCGCCGGGGGAGTACTTGATCGCGTTGGAGATCAGGTTGTTAAAAACCTGAGTGATACGGTTTTCATCCGCGAGGATGACAGGGAATTTTTCAGGGAAATTGGCGATGATCTTGTGATTGTTGGTTTGAGTTTGAAAACGCTCACCCGTTCGGATCGCAAGAGACTTGATCGAGAAATCGGTTCGATTAAGGGCCATGCCCCCTGCTTGTAAGCGCGAAGCGTCTAAAAGGTCTTCGATCATGCGGGTTAGGTGATCCGCTTCTTCCTCGATAACGGTAAGGCTATCTTGGATGATGTTCTTATCCCACTTGGCATCGTCACGCCTGAGCGTGGATGCGTACCCCTTGATCAACGCAACGGGGGTCTTCAATTCGTGGCTGACGATGGAAATAAAGGTAGCTTTCATTTGGTCGGCGTTGCGGAAGTGGGTAATATCCCGCACAGTGACGATGATATTACGCAAAGCCCCGGTCGGTGTCAGCAAGGGGGCATACGTTATGCCAACGGGTACATTAGGCGGTTCAGGGCGTTTTAAGTCGCCCTCGACGTACAAGTTAACGCTGTTCGATAATGGCCAACCGCTTGCTTCTGCCAATTCCAGAGTCATGCCATCCGGCTTCTTTACCCAACGGATCACCTCATCATGTTGGATGCCCCGTAACATGTCATCGGTTTTGCCATAAATACGTTCGAAAGCATCATTGACACGCTCAATGCTATGATCGGCGTTGAGAATGAGAATACCGTCGGCAGCACTATCTATGAGGGCGTCGAGCCGTTGTTTTTCGATGATCACTTGGCTATATAGGCGTGCGTTGAATACCGCGATGGCGGCATGATCGGCAAAGGTTTGTAATACCTGATTATCGTTGAAGGAGAAGGAATCGTCGTAGGAGCGAAAAATGAAGATCACCCCGATCACTTGGGTGTGGGTAACCAGCGGCAGGGCGGTGCCGTTGAGCAAACCTTGGCTAGAGGTGTAGGTGAGCTCTTTCAGCATTCGGTTCAGCTCATCAAGGTCGAGGTTGGTAGAATTCTCATCGGCTAATAATGGTTCGAGGTAACGCAAAAAAGCGGACGGGATGCCCTGAGCGGCTACGACCTGCCACTTATGATCCTCTTTTAAGGCGATCAAACCAGCCTGACCGGCCAACATCTCGATCGATATCTTCAGGATGCGTTTTAATACCTTTTGAAGATCGAGTTCCTGGGTGATCGCCCGGGTGATTTCAAGTAGGTAATCTCTTTGTCGTATGCGAAAATCGGGTAACATAATTACTAATTATTTTATCATCTCCAATTTTGGGTAGTATTAACGCAATATAAATGTTTGAAAACAGGAAAATCGGGAAGAAATTATGGAACAAAAAGATGTTGTGATCATCGGCGGCGGCCCAGCGGGGTTTTTCGCCGCTATCCGCTACGCTGAAATGACGCAGATGGCAGGAAATTCGCCTCGAGTTTGTATCTATGAGCGATCTGATAAGACGCTTTCGAAAGTGTTGGTTTCAGGCGGGGGCCGATGTAATGTGACCCATGCCTGTTTTGAACCGGGCGAGTTGGTGAAGTACTATCCTCGGGGTGCGAGTGCCTTGCGAGGAGCTTTTACAAAATTTCAACCGCGCGATACGGTGGAATGGTTCAAAACACGCGGGGTTGAACTGAAGGCAGAAAAAGACGGGCGTATGTTCCCCATCACCAATTCCTCAAAAACCATCATTGAATGTTTAACAACCGCCGCTACAAAAGCTGGTGTGGAACTAAAAACAAAACACACCCTACAATCGATCGAACAGATTGACATTGAAGGCTATTCGTTCAAGCTTACTTTTCATGTTCAAGAGACGGGAGAGATTGAAGAAGTTCATGCAAAGGCCATTTTGATCGCTACCGGTAGCGCGGAGTCGATCCATCGAATGCTCATTGAAAAGGGGATCACCGTCAAAAAGGCGATACCATCTCTTTTTACCTTTGTCATCAAGGATAAACGTCTTGAAGAGATCCCCGGATTATCTGTTGCCGAGGGGTCCGCCGCTTTTTTGGAGCTTGATCGAACGGGTGGTTATGCCACCCAGGTTGGTCCAATTCTCATTACGCACTGGGGTTTGAGTGGACCAGCGATCCTTAGATTATCAGCTTGGGGGGCAAAGCGATTGGCGGAGAATAAGTATCATGATCGCATACGGATAAATTGGCTTCACCCACAGACAGTTGACGAAGTGGGAAGTGTGCTAACAAAGTTGAGAACAGACGCGCGTTTTGGAAAAAAATCAGTGACCGCGAATTCGGCGTTTGGCCAAATCGCGGGGCGGATGTGGCGGAAGTTTAGCGAAGCGGCAGGGATACGTGATGAAATGAAATGGGCGGACCTATCAAATCTTGGTATTCGCAGGTTGGCTGAACAATTAACCTGCGCGGACTTCGAAGTGAGCGGAAAAGGTGTTTACAAAGACGAATTTGTCACCTGCGGGGGGGTTGATCCGGACCAAGTAAGCTTTAAGGATATGCAATCCAAGCAGATCGCCGGCTTGTATTTCGCGGGCGAAGTGTTGGATGTGGATGGAGTGACCGGTGGTTTCAATTTCCAAAATGCCTGGACAACCGGATGGCTGGCAGGCACTGGAATGTTTGAAAGGGTGGCGAGTTCGGTTAGATAGCGCCTAGATCGATAAGTTGGTAATCCTCGGCGAATTGTGGTTTCAATCGCTCTTCGAAAAGGCTCTTAATATGGTCGTCCATAGTGAAATAGAGGATCTGCCATCCGTCTTGGGCTAAACCGGCAAGGATGTCCACCAGGTTTTCGCGGCGATCCCAATCGGAATGTTGGAAGGCGTCATCAAGGATGAGGAAGGATTTCCTGCCCTTAAGAACGTGGTTGAGCAAACCAAGCCGAATCGCGAGAAGCACTTGCTCTTGGGTTCCGGTGCTGAGTTCGGAAAGGGGAAAATAATGGATACCGTCGGTAACAGTTAGGTTGTTTTCTTCAAAAAACACGGCATTGTATTTCGAGGTAATTTTTTCCAATATCGATGAGATACCTGTTGAGCTGAAGGTTTGTTGGATGATCTCATTTTCATTCCCGGTTTTCTCCTCGATAACGGATTTGATGCTAAGGTAAGCGAAAATTTTTGCCCGGAGTGTGACAAGCTGAATTTCTTTAGCGGAACGCACTGTACGGAGGTCATCGATCACCTGATTCAAGGGGGTGTTATACGAGGAGGTGGATATTTCGCATGCGCGTAGTCTTAGAGAATCACTCTTTTTCTTTAGCTCATCAAGTTTGGCAGATGTATTCGACAGATCTCGCTCAATGGCTTCCCATTTCCCAATATCAAACGTAACCTGGCTGATCTCATTTGAGTATTCGCTGGAAGTCAATTTAAGGTTGATCAGTTCCGAATTCAGCTTGGAAATGGATCGGTCTAGACGCTCCCTTTCAATTTCCAATTCTAGAATTTTCGTAATGTTGATCTGTGAAGTGAGGCCGGTACGAGTCTTTAATTCTTCGATGCTTCTATTAACGTCATCACGAGAATTAGTTATTGATCGTGATAATTTATCGATTGACTCAGCTTTTGCTTCAGCTTTCGCGCTTGCTTTTGATTGCCTGGCAAGCTCTGTTTTAAGGGATGCAATTGAAGGGTGTGGATTACCAAACTTATTTCCGTAATCTATTAAGATTTTTTCCCTGGTAGACCTATCGTTACCCGCGTTTTGCGAAGCCGGTTTGGCGGAGAATAGGAATATTGCGAGAAAAATGGAGATCAGGCTAAAAATATAGGGTAAGTAAGGAACATCGAAGAAGATACTAAGTGGAATTATCATAAGCGACAGAATGAAGAAAACTAATAATGCGACTGGTGTGCTCCCAGATCCGCTCTGACTAGCTCTCTCAAATTCCCTATCAGCTTTTTCAAGCCATGTCAATTCGCTGCCAGCGGTCCGATCTTTTTCATACCCTTTTTTCTCTTCAATTAATCTCGATTCTTCGTTTTCCAAATTGGTCAATTTCGTTTTGATCGAGCTTAGTAGACTAGAAGGTATTTTATTTATTTCTTCGTTTTGGCGAGTTAGTTCTTGGTTTATAACGTAACCATGATATCGCCGGGCATTATTTTGAGATTCGAGCTCATTCTGAAGTGCTTTTTGATGATCGGTGAGTTGGTTTATCTCGATCGTGGTTGAATTCTGTGTAATTTCATACAAGACCTTATCGATATCCTGAATCTTATCTTTCAGATCGAGCATGGTTTTTACCTCTCCCATTCGATCCTTGATTTGAATATCTCCATCCACTACGCTGCATTTTAGAATGCTTTTTTCTTTATTGATCAATTCGGCTACTTTTTCAATCGTTTTCTGATCGGAAAGATAGCCTTTTATGATTTGAAAACTAACAGAATTACGGTTGCCCGTTTCAAAGCTGAGGTCTCCGCCTTTTACTACAGATAATCGCGAAAGATCTGGAAGGTTTTTCTCGTGTGGGTCGAAAACTAGATCTTCTATTTTTTGTTTCGAAGTAGGGCTAAAACGAGAGATACCAGGCTCTAAACCTGAAATGTTGATCTGTCCATTTTCGATCGCCGATCGCCCCGTAGGCTTGACCTTAAATATTGTTGAAAGCAGATACTCTGCGATAAAAGTTTTGCCCTGTTCATTTTTACCGTAAATGAGATTGATCTTTGAGAGTTGCTCTTTGAACTCGCCGACCGGTCCAATGTGGTTCACGCTGATGCTATCGATTTTAATTGTCATTGCCTTCCCCCATATAACGTTTCCATCGCCTGATGCAGGATCTCTTCTTTTGTTGGAAAACCAGCTGAATCGAGAAAAAATTCAGAATTGATCTTTATCGAAACCATTTCCGCAAGTTGTTTTAATACTATGTCGTCATTATTTCGCAAGCTATCAGTTAGTATTTCGCAATTTGTGATTCCGATCTGCCTCAACCAGAGGATTGCAGATTCTTTAACGGCTGATTTATTCTGAGAACATCCAATTAATTCCAAGCGCAATTTTATTTTTTCAAGCTGGCTGGGGGTCAAGTTCTCTTTTGCCAATTGCCGATTAAATTTGGTTTGAATCATGCTTAGTTCATCATCATGCGGGAAGATGGCGATCTTATAATTCAAAAAAATCACGTCTGTGTCAAGTGGTTGCCGTTTGATACTTTCAGAGGTTGTGTCATAAACCACAAATGAACGTTGACCAGTCTCTGTGATATCAAGACCGCACGGAGACCCAACATAGTGGACTCTCCCATCGGAGTATGGAATGTGGATGTGGCCTAATATCACTTGGATAGGTTGAAATTGATTGATATCGGCGGCGAGCAGGGGCATATAGGTACCTGGCTCGTAGTTGTTTCGTATGTTTTTATTTCCGAGCCAATCTCCATGGCTCACTAAAACAAATCGCTCCATTTTCTCGGGTGTCATTATTTCCGCTACTTGGTCGCCCATATTGGTGAGACCTTTGTAGGGAATGAGTAATAGGCGAGTTGATGTCCCTGTTTCGAACCACTCAGGTTGAGTAATTACTCGAATTGAAGGATTGGTAAAAGACCGATTCGAAAGGCCAGCATCATGATTCCCGGGCAGGATAATAATATGAAGGTCATCGCCAAGGTTTTGAAAAAGGCTTTCGAAAAGTGCTGGATTGTTGGTGTCTTGGTCAAAAATATCCCCGGCGAATAGTAGGTGCTCGATGCCAGAGTGTTTGCACTCCTTGACCAGATTGATTAGCACGTTGTACCGTTCTGGGTTTTTTTCGCGGGTAGTTAGGTGACAGTCAGCTGTTATTGCGATCTTCATTTTTCCTCCTGAGTTGATAGAAGCGGCAATAAGGAGAATAGTATCCCCTCTAAAAATAAGTATACAAGAAAAAACTGGGGTCAGATAAGACCCCAGTCTCATTTTTTGTTGTTACTTTTCAGCTAATGTAACCGCTTCTTCGAAGACCGCTAGACCTTCATCGATCTCGCTGCGGCTGATGCTCAATGGGGGTGCGATACGGATGACGGATTTTGCGCAGCCTAGCAGCAGCAAGCCGCGTTCATAGGCATAATTCACCACGCGATCACGCACCGCCGCGTCAGCCACTTTGCTTTCGCGGTCCTTCACAAATTCGACGCCGATCATAAAACCGATTCCGCGAACATCGCCGATGGATGGGTGCCGTTGGGCAATTTCCTTTAGGCGGTCGATGGTGTATTGGCCGGTCACTTCAGCGTTCTTGAGGTATTCACGTTCGATCAGCTCAATGGTCTTGATAGCGGCGGCACAGGCTAAGGGGTTTCCGCCATAGGTATTGCCATGAACACCGCGTTTCCAGTTCATGATCGAGCTTTTTGCGACGCAAGCTCCCAAAGGAACGCCGCTGGCGATGCCCTTAGCGCTCGTAAACATATCAGGAGCGACTCCAAAGTTCTCAATTGCCCACCATTTGCCAGTTCGGCCCATACCGCTTTGAACTTCATCGGCGATCAGCAGAATGCCATGTTTATCGCATAATTTGCGCAAGGCAGGGAAGAACCCGGGGGGAGGTACGATGTAGCCGCCTTCGCCTTGGATCGGTTCTACTAGGATGCCGGCAACTTCATCAGCGGGCAGAAGGTGGTGGAAGAGCTGTTCTTCTATGTAGCGAACAACCGTTTCGCCATAATCTTCGCCTTTGTTCCGCTCGAGGATAGGGCGGTAAGGGTTGGGGAATGGAGCATGGAAAACGCCATTGACCAGCGGGTGAAAGCCCTTTTTGTAGGCAGCTTTGGAAGCGGTCATGGTAACAGACCCCATTGTTCGGCCATGGAAAGCGCCGGTAAAAGCGACAAAATTGGGTCTTCCGGTGGAATAGCGCGCTAATTTTAGGGCAGTTTCAACCGCTTCGGTACCAGAGTTGGTGAGGAAGCTGACGGAATCACCTTCGATGGGCGATATCTCGTTCAGTTTTTCGGCGACCCGCACCATGGATTCGTGATAAAAATCGGAGGAGATGTGCAGGAATTTTGCTGCCTGTTCCTGAACAACTTTAACAACCTCAGGGTGAGCATGACCGGTGGAGTTTACCGCGATGCCGGCCATAAAATCGAGAAATTTGTTGTCATCAACATCCCAAACATAAGAGCCTTTCCCATGGTCCATCGCGAATGGGTAATCTCTTGGGTAAGAGGGGGAAATCACTTTGGCGTCTCGTTCGATCATAGCTTTGGCTTTGGGGCCTGGAAGGTTCATTACATTCATAACTCGCTCCTGATAATATTTGTATTTGTTTGTTGGGGGAAAGCAAAAAGAAAAAATTCTTTTTCGGTTCGATTAAGAGTAGGGTAGGTACGTCATTGATCAGGTAATAAGCCGAGGGCTAACGCGCCAAGTAACCCGGCATTATCGCCTAAAGAGGCTTTTGTGATCATGAGGTCTTTGAGGTACGTGGTATTCATAACCTGTTTGTTCAGAGCATCCCAGATCGGCGCGAATAGCAATTCGCCGCTTTGTGAAACCCCACCGCCCAGAATGATGATAGAGGGGTTGAAGAGATGAACGAAAGATGTGATTGCATATCCAAGGTATTTGCCAGCCCTAGAAATAGCTTCCAGCGACAAGGCATCTCCTTTGAGGGCTTCCTCAGAAATATGTTTCGCGTTGAAATCATTTATTGCTTGCAGGCTGCTTGTTCGCCCTTTTTTAAGCTCTGAAAGAGCATATTTCGCTATAAATGGGCCGCTGGTAAAGCATTCGAGGTGACCTTTTCCGCCGCAACTGCAGGTTGGGCCGTCTTGCTCAACAATGATGTGCCCGACTTCGCCAGCCAAACCATTGGCGCCTACAACCAGTTGCCCATCCGAAATAATACCGCCGCCGATACCGGTGCTAATGGTCATATAGAGCAGGTTTTGGTGCCCCTGACCAGCACCGAATTTCCATTCGCCCATCGCGGCGAGGTTGGCGTCATTTCCGATGAGAGTTGGTGTTCCAAATCGGTTTTGGATCTCGGAGCCGATGGCGTAATTATGCCATTCCGGAATGTTGGGAGCGGAAAAAATCACTCCTTGGGATGGGTTTAGTGGACCCGGCAGGGCAATAACGATCTTTTCAACAGTTTCATTTTCGGGCCAGCTTTTTTGAATGGTCGTGCAGATACGATCGATGATCTCGCCTTCGCCCCTCGTCGCGATCTTATTGATCGATATTGGCTCGGTGTCACCTCTTCTAAAAGAGGCAACCCTTATCTGCGTTCCGCCAACATCCACCGCAATAATGATCGACATAGCCAGAATTATAACCGAATCTTCTTATTGACGCCCTTTCCTTTCACTGCTATTATGGCTTTATGTTGCGTTCAAAAAGTGGTTGGATCAGGCTAAAAAGAGAGATTCAAAGTGTTTTACGATGGTTTTTGCCAGGTCTTGGGGTAAAACGATGGCTCGGATTTATTTTGCTCGGGGTAACTTTTCTAGGTGTTGGCGTAGCTTATTTTTTGCTTGATATCTATCGAACCTCCCCTACGGACCAGCTCATCCCAGTTTTGGATGTGGCAAGTTTACGTTTTTTCCCTCGCCCAGCCCGAATCGTCATCTTCTTGGGGATAGGGTTTGTTTTCGCGGCCATCGGCATTTGGGGTGTGAACAAGGCTCTTCTGAACCCATTTTTGCGCAAAGATAAGAAATTAGTTGATCAGATCGCTGATTTTAGAAAGAAGCAACAAGGTTCTAAGGTAGTAGTAATGGGTGGCGGGCATGGCATGGCCACCTTGCTGCGCGGTCTAAAAAATCAAACCTATAACCTTACAGCGGTAGTTACCGTAGCGGATGATGGTGGTTCTTCAGGCACTTTGCGTAAGAACCTTGGTATTCTACCTCCGGGCGACATTCGAAATTGTTTAGCGGCTTTGTCGAACGACGAAGCCTTGTTGACACAGCTTTTTCAGTACAGGTTCAACGATACCTCAGGGTTGGGCGGTCATTCATTTGGCAACTTATTTATCTCCGCCCTGGTGGATGTGACAGGTAGTTTTGAAGAAGCGGTTTCGGAATCAGGCAGCGTTCTCTCGGTGCATGGCAAGGTAATTCCGGCAACCCTCGAAAATGTTACGCTGGTAGCCGATGTGCAATATCCGGACGATGTGCACCAAGTAAGGATCATTGGTGAGAGCAGCATCCCGCAAAAACACGGCAGAGTTCGAAGAGTGTACCTTGAACCAAACAATCCCCCAGCGTATCCACCGGTGATCAATACTATTTTGAACGCCGATCTGGTGGTAGTTGGACCGGGGAGTTTATTTACCAGCTTACTGCCAAACCTGCTGGTTCCTGATATTTTAGCGGCCCTAAAAGCGTCTAAAGCATTGAAGGTTTTTGTTGTAAATATCGCCACCCAAGAAGGTGAAACAAGTGGGTACGGCATTTCTGAACACTTATCCGCGTTGCATGAACACATCGGCACGGGGGTTTTTGATGTATATCTATGCAACAATCGCTTTGATCTTGAACTTCCAAAAAATGTTCAGTGGGTTCAAAATTCGGTTGAAACAAGAAAATTTCCGATCTACAATACAGATTTGGTGGATGTTACTTATCCTTGGCGCCATGACCCCGAAAAATTGGCAGAGGCCTTAATGAACATATTATATGAAAAAACTGGCCCCTTACCGTGATAATTAGATCAATACTGTAAAAAATTCCAGTAAAAAGTGAATATAATTGAGTTGTCTACTCAAGTGATTGAATAGCATATCTTTTTATTTTGTTATGTGTTCCCTTGCTAAAGACGAAAAAAATGTAACTACATGGACCGTTTCTTCGACCGATCTGTGATAGAATATCCGATTGTGTAAAAAATCACAATCAATAACCTATGGAGGTTTTTTATGGCAATAAAAGTTGGTATCAATGGTTTTGGCCGCATTGGCCGTCAAGTACTCAAGGCGATCCGTGATCGTTACCCAACCGAACTTGAGGTTGTGGCATTCAATGACATCGGTGATGTGCCTACTATGGCTCATTTGCTAAAATACGATTCAAATTATGGCAAGTTCGATGGCACCGTTGAAGTTGTTGGTGACAATCTTTTGATCGATGGCAAAGAAGTTAAGGTTTTCAAGGAAACTGATCCCGCTAATATTCCCTGGGGCAGCCTTGGAATTGATATCGTTATCGAATCCACCGGTATCTTTACCGTCAAATCCGACGGCGTCAACAAAAAAGGCAAGGTTGTTAAAGGCGCGGAGAACCACATTACCAAGGGTGGAGCAAAGAAAGTCATCATTTCCGCTCCCGCCGAAGGTGAAGATCTCACCATTGTACTTGGTGTGAACGAAGAACAATATGACCCCAGCAAGCACCATGTCGTCTCCAATGCTTCCTGCACCACCAATTGTTTGGCTCCCGCCGCAAAGGTAGTTCACGACAAGTGGAAGATCAAACGCGCTTTCATGACCACCATCCACAGCTACACCAATGATCAAAAGATCCTCGATCTGCCACACTCTGATCTTCGCCGAGCTCGTGCCGCTGGTGTCAGCATCATCCCAACCACCACTGGTGCCGCTAAGGCGATCAAGTTGGTCATCCCTGATCTGGCTGGAAAATTCGATGGGTACGCTCTTCGCGTTCCAACCCCCACCGTTTCTGTAGTCGATTTCACCGCTGAGCTCGAATTCGAAACCACCACCGAAGAACTTCGCCAGGCTTTCCGTGACGCAGCCAAGACCCCCGGTATGAAGGGTATTTTGGCAGCGGTAGATGAACCTTTGGTCTCGATCGATTTCAAGGGCGATGCTCACTCCTCTTCCGTCGATCTTCCCTTCACTTCTGTGTTGGGCAAGGACAAGAGCAATTTCATCAAGGTTGTGACCTGGTACGATAATGAATGGGGTTACTCCTGCCGCACCGCAGATCTTGCTGCCTTAATGGCCAAGAGCCTGTAATTTATTAACTCTTAGTGGGTTTGGATGGGATCATTCCCGTTCGAACCCACTTTTTAAAGGTGGTAAAAATGGATAAGAAAACTGTAAAAGACATCGATATCAAAGGCAAGCGTATCATTATGCGCGTCGATTTCAACGTACCAATGGATAAGGGTGTTGTCACCGATGACAAGCGCATCAAAGCGGCTTTGCCCACCATCAAATATTGTATCGAGCAAGGCGCGTCTGTGCTTTTGATGAGCCATCTTGGGCGGCCGAAGGGTGGTCCAGATGCCGAGTTCAGCCTGAAGGCAGCCTCGGAAGTATTAGCTGGCCATTTGGGAAAACCGGTCATTATGGCTCCCGATTGTGTTGGCCTCGAAGTGGAAAAGATCGCCGCGAATCTTAAACCCGGTGACGTTGTAATGTTGGAGAATACCCGCTTTTACCCGGGCGAAGAAAAGAACGATCTGGACTTGGCCAAGAAAATGGCTGCCCTGGCTGATATTTACGTGGATGACGCGTTTGGCTCTGCCCACCGTGCCCATTCCTCAACAGAAGGTATCACCCACTTTATGGATACTTGCGTCTCTGGTTTCCTGATGGAACAGGAATTGGAATACCTCGGCCGTGCTGTTAGCAAGCCCGAGCATCCCTATATCGCCATTCTCGGTGGCGCTAAGATCAGCGATAAGATATTGGTGGTCGAAACGCTGCTTTCAAAATGTGATAAATTGATCATTGGTGGTGGAATGGCAAATACCTTCCTCGCTGCCAAAGGTGTTCAAATGCAAGATAGCTTGGTTGAAGAAGCCTCGATCGAAACCGCAAAAACTATCT
The DNA here is from genome assembly GCA_903882765.1 of uncultured Anaerolineae bacterium. Classification (GTDB taxonomy): domain Bacteria; phylum Chloroflexota; class Anaerolineae; order Anaerolineales; family Villigracilaceae; genus UBA5195. Next base: position 484 of record CAIRYE010000272.1, on the reverse strand, counting down.
TGGCAAAATCTGGCGACAAATTAGTTCTCCCAGTCGATGCAAATATTGCCGACGCTTTTTCAGCTGATGCCAATAGCAAGATCGTTGACATCAATAGCATTCCCGCAGGTTGGAGAATGTTGGACGTTGGTCCCAAGACGCTTGAACTCTACAAAACAACCTTGGCTGGTTCCAAACTAATTGTTTGGAATGGTCCAGTGGGTGTTTTCGAATTCCCCAAATTCGCTGAAGGTACCTTTGGCTTGGCGAAATTATTAGCTGAATCCGGCGCCATCACCGTTATTGGTGGCGGCGACAGCGCCAGCGCGGTAAAGAAGGCTGGCCTTGCTAAGGCGATGACGCACGTTTCCACCGGCGGTGGCGCTTCCCTTGAATTCTTAGAGGGTAAGGAATTGCCTGGTGTGGCAGCGTTGGATAACAAATAGCTCTGACATTACAGAAAAGCCTCGATCGCGAATGATCGAGGCTTTTTTATTTTAAATTG